>CAZGOR010000105.1:0-11096 GCA_964527875.1 uncultured Bacteroides sp.
CTGGGGGAATTAATATCAGGGCAGATAACAATATTGTCTATTGTTTTGATTTCAAGCAGTTCATCTTTACCACCTGTGATGGTAATCTCCATCTGGAGATATTGCTTTCCGTACATTTTTTCTTCCGAGTCGATGATAGAACGATCGGCACTGAAGATAACATCGCTGATGGTTTTATCAACCAGGATGGTTGAGGGTAATTCGGAAACCTGGTGTTTTCTTCCGTCATAATTCACATAGAGAAAGTCAAATGGCCGTGGTTCCTGGTATTCCCTGACATTCAGTGTATGCCCGGTATTGTTGGCCCAGTTATAAAGGTGCAGGCTTTTTTTTGTGACATCCATTGGCACCCTGAACTTATATTGGGAAAAGTTTTCACTCCTGATGGTTGTATCGGTTGAAATATCAATAAGTTCCTCAAAAGTAAATCTCGCCTTGTGAAAACCCTGCCCCTCGATCTTAAGATCGATTACCTCATTCGGGTAAACATCCAGATTCTCTGTCCAGTTGCCATCCCTCAGAATCGATATCCTGTCGATTCTTGTTTTTGGTGTGATATTGAAATTTGTAATAAAAAATGCCTGGTCACCGTCCTTGATGAAAAGGTACCCTTCTGATTCCCTGTGATAGTTATATACCCTGAGTATGCAAAGGACCCTGTTATTTGTTAACAGGTTTCGTGTATATAATTCAGCTATGAGTGCACTTCCCGGATGTTCCTGGTCCTCGATCCGGTATGTTTTTTCCATTCTCAACAGGCGGCTGTTTTCCAATTGTACTTCAATACCCTGTCGGCGGGTACTGTCATCAAGGGTTACCTCTCTTTTATCAATGCCCAGATACTGGAGACGGCTCTGTCTCACATTAAAAGTGTAAGTAACCGGTGGCAGATCGAAAACCGGAACACCTTCCTCAATCAGGTTGGGAGACTTGGTATACAGAGGAATACTGATCGTTTTCTGACCTGTGGAATTTGGAATGATATGAAGCTGAAGTTGATTGAAAGTTTTTGATAGCCGGTAATTAAACCCGTTGCTTTTCTGCCAGTCATTGTTAAACCTCACATTGTCAATATTATTTGTGATCAGTTCGAAAATTTTTTCTTCTCCGATGTACAGCTCATCACTGAGTGGATAGAGTCTGACAAATGTGGCATGATAAGGTAGCAGGTTCAGATCTGCAATGATAGGTTTTTCCTGGTCATATTCTTTAATTCGAAAGGTAAATTTCACAAAATCCGAAGTATTCAAATTATGAAAATTGACTTTAAACCTGAAATATTCCCCGTTGATGTTTAAGAGTGAATCAACGATGTCAAAATCACCTGAATGTAGAAGCAGTAAACTGTCAATCCGTGTAATATCGGTAGGATATAATTTAACTTCGCAGACTTCTTCTTCATCTTTATATTCGAATGCAAGACGTTCTTTTTCCTGAAATTTCAGCATATTTCTACTGAGCGTATACAGACCGGTATCTGTCTTTAACTCAACTTCCCTGAAAAATTTTCTGATATCCTGAGATCGTGAATGGAATGAAGTTAATAGCAACAGGAATATAAAGATGATAATGTATCTGCCTTGCATGATAGTCCGATATTTTTTCAGGTGTAAAAATAATGGAATGGGGGATTAAATAAAAGCTGGCAGGGAAAAAATGCTTACATGATATATATCAATCCGAATAACGTATGATTTTACTATCTTTGTTTAAATGGAATACTTTTATTAAATGCTTGTAAAAGAGCTTGTTAATCCAAATAGTATCGTTGTTGTCGGAGGATCGAACAGTCTTCATAAACCTGGTGGTAAAGTACTTTGGAACATATTGAACGGTTCGTTCAATGGTGAACTTTATGTTTTAAATCCGAAAGAAACTGAGGTTCAGGGAGTGCGGTCGTTCCAGCGTCCGGAAGAGCTTCCGCAAACAGATTTGGCCGTTCTGGCCATTGCAGCTCAGTATTGTGTTGAAACAGTCAGGTATCTGGCCGGGCATAAAGGTACACGTGGATTTATTATTCTTTCTGCCGGATTTGCTGAGCATAGTGTTGCAGGTGCTGAATTCGAAAAAGAAATTGCTGAGATTGTTGAAAAAGCTGGTGGTTCTCTGATCGGGCCAAATTGTATCGGTGTGATTAATCCTTGTTACCAGGCCGTATTTACCACACCGGTTCCGAAACTTGATCCCCGGGGATGTGATTTTATTTCAGGGTCAGGCGCTACCGCGGTTTTCATTATGGAAGCAGGGATCATAAGAGGATTGACTTTCTCAAGCGTATATTCTGTTGGCAACAGTGCACAGATCGGGGTTGAAGAAGTACTGGAGCATATGGACTATGATTTTGATCCTGCCGGAAGATCGAGGATCAAGTTATTGTATATTGAACATATTGAAAAACCGCAAAAACTGCTTAAACATGCATCTTCGTTAATCCGGAAAGGATGCAGGATCGCAGCCATTAAAGCCGGTACTTCAGAAGCAGGAATCCGCGCGGCATCCTCTCATACAGGTGCACTATCCAGCCCTGATTCAGCCGTGGATGCATTATTACGTAAAGCCGGCATTACAAGATGCTACAGCAAAGCCGAATTAACAACTGTTGCTTCTGTATTTATGTACCAACAGCTGAGAGGGAATAATTTTGCTATTATTACCCATGCAGGTGGACCGGCAGTTATGCTGACGGATATCCTGTCTGAAGGAGGAATCAATGTTCCACCTATTAAGAATAAGAAAAGTCAGGAATTGCTTGAAAAACTCCATCCGGGTTCATCTGTTGCTAATCCTATAGATTTTCTGGCAACAGGTAATGCTGAACAACTCGGATGTATTATCGATTATTGTGAAAAATACTTTGATGAAGTTAACGGGATGATTGTAATCTTTGGCAGCCCGGGTTTGTTACCTGTCAATGATGTGTATTCAGTGATTGACGAAAAGATGCGAACATGCAAAAAACCAATATTCCCGGTTTTGCCATCATTTATTAATGCACGGGATGAAATACAGGAATTTCTTGATAAGGGAAGAATTAATTTTCCCGATGAAGTGGAACTTGGCAGAGCCCTTTTAAAAGTTTATCAATTATCTCCTCCTGTATCTGAAAATATTGTATTGCCAGATGTTGACAAAGGGAAAATCCGTGATGTGATTAGCAAGGCTGAAAATGGATTTATAAAACCGGATCAGGTAATTGCTATACTCGATGCTGCTCATGTACCCAGGGCTGAAGAGCATGTTGCCGAGTCATTGGAAGAGACTGTCGCTGTTGCTGACCAAACCGGTTATCCGGTTGCGATGAAAGTTATTGATGTGCTTCATAAATCTGATATTGGCGGTGTGGTACTTAATGTTCAGGATTCCAACCATTTAACTAAAGAGTACGAAAGATTGACGACAATTCAGGATGTTACCGGTGTTCTTATCCAACCTATGTTAAAAGGAACTGAGTTGTTTGCAGGATTGAAATACCAACCTGACTTTGGATCATTGATTTTATGTGGACTGGGAGGCATATTTGTTGAGGTTATGAAGGATGTGCAATATGGATTGTCACCTTTAACCATTGATGAAGCATTGGAGATGATCAGGAATCTTAAGGGTTATCAGATCTTTAAAGGGACCAGGGGGCAGAAACCGGTCAGTGAAAAGCTGTTTGCTGATATACTCGTGAAACTGTCGGCGCTTGCAGAAACAGCACCCGAAATTGAAGAAATGGATATTAATCCATTGCTGGGGAATGAAAAACAGGTTATTGCTGTTGATACACGAATAAAGATCGGAAAGAAGAAATAATATAATGTTACAGGTTGCAACCTGCAACTTAAGTTAATTATAAAATATCTGACTTAGAAATAGCGAAAAAAGAGAACATTAATTAAAGCACATCAAGTATGTTCAAAAACACTCCTATACCTTATGACATTGTTCGGTCGAAGATCAAAGAAACAGATATCGAAGAAATCGGAAGTGCCCGTATCCGGGAAATTGTAAAACTTGTAAATGATATTGAGGAAGCTTCGGGACAAAAATTCATCCGAATGGAAATGGGTGTTCCGGGACTCGAACCTGTTAGTGTTGCAACCGAAGCTGAAATAGAAGCGTTAAAACGGGGAGTTGCTTCTAAATACCCTAATATCGAAGGTGTACCGGAACTGAAACAGGGAATATCCCGGTTTAGCAAACTATTTCTTGGTCTCGAGATACGTCCCAAATGTTGTCTCCCGACTGTCGGATCCATGCAGGGAAGCATGGCTGCCTTCATGGTGGCAAACAGGAATGATCATACCAAGGAGGGAACCCTTTTCCTTGATCCCGGATTTCCGGTTCATAAACAGCAATGTAAGGTGCTTGGTCATGATTACCGTACATTTGATGTTTATAATTACAGGGGAAAGAAACTGAAATATAAAATTGAAAAATATCTGAAAACAGGAAAAGTATCAAGTATCCTGTATTCAAATCCAAATAATCCATCATGGATATGTTTTAATGAAGAGGAACTGAAGATTATTGGAGAACTGGCAAACAAATATGATGTCATTGTAATTGAGGATCTTGCTTATGTCGGGATGGATTTTCGCAAAGATATCTCGGTCCCCGGTCAACCCCCTTTCCAACCGACGGTTGCAAAATATGCTGAAAACTACGTCCTGCTGATGTCCTGTTCCAAAACATTCAGTTATGCCGGACAACGAATCGGGATGATGATCATTTCGGAGAAATTGTTTTACAGGAAATATCCTGATCTGCTGAGATACTATGCATCTGATATGTTTGGCAATGCCATGATATTTGGTGCGCTATATGCTTTATCAGCAGGTACTTGTCACTCTGCCCAATTTGGCATTGCTGCCATACTGAAGCTTGCCAACGAGGGTAAACTGAACATCGTGGATGAGGTCAGGGAATATGGTGAAAAAGCCCGCATCCTGAAACAGTTATTTCAAAAATATGGTTTTAAAATTGTGTATGATACTGATGTTGATGTACCGATTGCTGACGGGTTCTTTTTTACAATATCTTACCCGGGATTTACGGGTCCTGAACTTATTGAAAGATTGTTGTATTATGGAATCAGTGCCATATCCCTGGTGATTACGGGAAGTGAAAAAACAGAGGGTTTAAGGATATGTATATCGCAGGTGAGCAGAGACCAGTTCGAACTGTTCGAAAGCCGGCTGAAGGCATTCAGGGAACATCATTCATAAAAAAGTTACAGGTTGCAAGTTACAAGTTCCAGGTTGGTGTGAGGTTTGAGTTTTGAGTAGGGGAATTGAAAAACCAAAACAACAATTTTAGAAAGCAAACGGCAAGCCACACACTGCACACATTACTCAAATCAACTTGCAACCTGCAACCTGCAACCTGCAACCTGCAACCTGCAACCTGTAACATGCAACCTGCAACCTGCAACCTGCAACCTGTAACATGCAACTTGCAACCTGCAACTTGCAACCTGCAACTTGCAACCTGTAACTTATTAATGGCAACATATATTCATATTATTATCCGAATTATGTTGAAGAACAGCCAGGTTACTGATAATATAAATTTTCTTTTACCGGAATACTCTGAAAAAGAATTATTATTTTTAGGCGCATTTTTATTTTTCAAAACTTTTCAATAATGGCAAAAGTGTCAGGAGCAATTGTGGTGGACATTGAAAGATGCAAGGGATGTGAGCTTTGTGTTGAAGCATGTCCAACAGATGTGATCAGAATGGAAAAAAAAGTAAATAGCAAAGGATATCATTATGCATATATGAAAAATCCTGAAGCTTGTACCGGCTGTGAGAACTGTGCTATTGTATGTCCTGATGGGGTAATCATGGTGTACAGGGTGAAAGTGGAAAGCGAAATTAAAGGTTAAGGGAGGTATCAGGTTACAAGTTACAGGTTACAAGTTACAGGGTTGTGTGAGCATTGGGTTTAGGGCATGAGATTCAGAATGCAAGTTCTGCCGCCTGCCTGCCGGCAGGCAGGATTGCAAATCGGCAGCTGTAACAATGATGGATGAAACAAGTAAACCCGGTTGCTAACCGGGGTATTTGGTTCCTGGTTGTTGGTTTCCTGGTTCTTTGTTGCTGGTTGTTGTCCCCCCTTGCCGAACGGTACCTTCGGGCGGGGTTACTGGTTTCTGATGTTTGCGGATTTAGAATAATATAAATGAATCGAACACCGGGATGTAGAAAAATAGATAAAATCGTTATTTCTGTCAGTTAATCTGATTAAATACAAGAATACTTTTCATGAAAGAACTGAGATTAATGAAGGGGAATGAGGCGATTGCCGAAGCAGCAATCAGGGCCGGAGCAGATGCATATTTTGGTTATCCCATTACCCCGCAGTCGGAAGTGCTGGAATATCTCACCGTGGAGAAACCACATGAAAGAACAGGAATGGTCGTACTTCAGGCTGAAAGCGAACTTGCTGTAATAAATATGATTTACGGTGCTGCCTGCGCCGGCAGGAAAGCCATTACATCCTCTTCAAGTCCGGGGATCAGCCTTTTTCAGGAAGGCCTTTCTTATATTGCAGGTGCTGAATTACCATGTGTTGTTGTGAATGTTGTAAGAGGAGGTCCGGGACTTGGTACCATCCAGCCTTCACAGGCCGATTATTTTCAGGCTACAAAGGGAGGAGGGCATGGTGATTATCATTTGCTAGTACTGGCACCGGCATCAGTCCAGGAAATGTCCGACTTTGTCCCGCTCGGATTTGATCTTGCATTCAAATATCGTAATCCGGTTATGATCCTTACTGACGGGCTGATCGGGCAGATGATGGAAAAAGTTGAGCTTTTTGAGCAGAAATCCCGGACAACTGAATTTGACCAGTCGTGGGTGACAACGGGCAAGGCCCCTGACAGGGAACGGAATATCATAACCTCACTGGATCTGGATCCTGCAGGTATGGAAAAACATAACCAACACCTCCGGGACAAATATAAAAAAATGGAAGAGGAGGTGAGATTTGAAAAAATCCATTGTGATGATGCAGAATACCTTCTTGTAGCCTATGGATCAAGTGCACGGGTGTGCCAGAAATCAATACAGCTGGCCAGAGAAAAAGGTATTAAACTTGGTTTGCTCAGGCCAATCACATTGTTTCCCTATCCTTACCAGGCCATTTCGGAACTTGCAGACCAGATAAAAGGAATTCTATCGGTCGAATTAAACACAGGACAAATGGTCGAGGATGTACGGCTTGCCGTAAATGGCAGGGTGAGGGTTGAACATTATGGCCGCATGGGAGGTATTGTACACTCACCTGACGAAATCCTGCAAACTTTTAAAAAAATATATTTAAAATAATGGAACTGAAAGATATCATTAAAGAGGAAAACCTGGTTTACAGAAAGACTCCCCTGATGACGGATAATGAGCTTTCCTATTGCCCCGGGTGTGGCCATGGTACTGCTCACCGTATCATCATGGAAGTTATTGAGGAAATGAATATTCAGTCGGAAGTTATTGGTATCGCTCCGGTAGGTTGTTCGGTACTTGCTTATGATTTTATGGATATCGACATGGTTCAGGCTGCTCATGGCAGAGCACCTGCCGTGGCAACCGGACTGAAACGGGTGATGGCGGATAAATTCATCTTTACTTATCAGGGTGATGGCGACCTGGCAGCAATCGGTACCAGTGAAACCATCCATGCCTGTAACAGGGGCGAAAATATTACCATCGTTTTTATCAATAATGGGATCTATGGTATGACAGGTGGACAAATGGCTCCTACAACCCTGCCCGGGATGGTTTCATCCACGACACCTTACGGGAGAGATGTGAAATTGATGGGAAATCCGATCAAAATGACAGAGCTGGTAGCCTATCTCCCGGGAACATATTATGTAACCAGACAGGCTGTGCATAAACCCGGAAATGTAAGAAAAGCTAAAAAGGCTATCCGTAAAGCTTTCGAAAACCAGAAACTTAATAAGGGAGTGTCTTTTGTGGAAATCGTAATAAATTGTAATTCTGGCTGGAAAATGACTCCTGTGGAGGCTAATAAATGGATGGAAGAAAATATGTTTCCATTTTATCCATTAGGGGATATCAAGGTCGATGGGGAAATGGTTAAAAAACAAGAATCAAAAAAAATAACTCAGCTATGACGGAAGAGATCATCATTGCCGGCTTTGGGGGACAGGGTGTACTGTCAATGGGAAAGATACTTGCCTATTCAGGGATCATGCAGGATAAAGAGGTTAGCTGGTTTCCCTCATATGGACCGGAAATGCGCGGGGGAACAGCAAATGTTACAGTTATTGTCAGCGACGAACGAATTAGCTCACCGGTATTAAATGAATATGATACAGGTATATTGCTGAATCAGCAATCGCTCGATAAATTTGAATCTACAATAAAAAAAGGAGGCCTGCTTCTGTACGATGGGCATGGGATAACACGTCATCCGGAAAGAACAGATATCGAAATTTACAGGGTGGATGCAGTAGACGAAGCAGCGAAAATGTCAACAACCCGAACATTTAATATGATTGTACTTGGAGCTTACCTTAAAATCAAACCCCTCCTTGAACTGGATAATATTATTAAAGGCCTGAAAAAATCCCTCCCGGCCAGATATCATCACCTGATTCCCGTTAATGAAGAAGCCATACATCGCGGGATGAAAATTGTTTATGAGGTGGCCGCTGCGAAGTAATATTAATTCCGGAAATCATATGCTTCTGTAAAAAATAAAATGAACCTTTGCATTTATGAAATCATGCAAAGTGTGTTTATTAACTTCACCCCATTCCCCTTCCAGAATCCAACACAACTGTCTTTTTATCAGCTAATTACTTTTCCGCCGAGTAATCTGATTTATATAGAATTTGGGATTAAATGTTTTGAGTATATTTAATCCGGATAAATACCAGAAATTTATCATTATGAAGAGAAATATGATAGATTGGAAGGTTTCTATACTCCGGTCAAAAGAAAGAAAAGCTATGCCGATCATGACATATCCCGGGTTAGAAATCGTGAGAAAAAGTATTATGGAAATGGTTACCAGAGGTGAAGTTCAGTATCATTGTGTTAAAGCCCTTTCAGATATTTATCCGACAATAGCAAGTGCTACCCTTATCATGGAATTATCTGCCGAAGCAGAGGCATTCGGAAGTGATGTAATTTATAGCGATAACGAAATACCAACAGTTATAAGGCCATTGATAAATTCTTTCGATCATATTTCAGAACTCAGGATCCCTGATGTTGGGAAGGCAAGGACAGGTGAATATCTGAAGGCAGCACAGCTGACTGTACAAAATATTACAGACCGGCCGGTTCTGGGTGGGATCATTGGGCCTTTCACACTTGCCGGAAGATTATATGATATAGCCGAAATGATGATTGCCATACTTATTAAGCCTGATAAATCTCATCAGTTATTGGAAAAATCTGTGTCTTTCCTGAAAAAATATGCAAAGGCATTTAAAGATGTGGGATGCAACGGCGTCGTCATTGCAGAACCTACTGCCGGTTTACTGTCTTCTGAACAATGTGAAGAGTTTTCTTCAAAATATATTAAAATGATTGTAGAACACGTTCAGGATAAGAGTTTTATGGTTGTTTTACACAATTGCGGGAATACTCAGAACCTTGTTGATTCAATGGTATCAACCGGATGTATGGGATTTCATTTCGGGAATGCTGTGAATATGGAAAATATATTGCCCCAAATACCTGCAGACAGACTGGTCTTAGGTAATATTGATCCGGCAGGAATATTAAAAAACGGCTCGACTGAAATAGTAAAGACTAAAACATTGGAATTGTTACAAAAGACCTCTTCTTATCATAATTTCATTTTATCTTCCGGGTGTGATATCCCCCCGGGTACACCGTTATCTAATATTGATGCTTTCTTCCAGGCTTTGCAAATTTATAACAGTAATATTATGTAAATAAGTTTTTATCATGATATTGATATTATTACGTTAATACCGGATCATCCTCCGAAATTTGGAAATGCAGGATTCATCCTGCATTTTTTGTATATTAGCTCATTGTCATATCTATAGAGACTTTAAATTTTTAAATCTTCAGAATTTTTAATCAAATAATATCTATCATCAATGAAAAACATAAAATATTTTCTTCCTTTGCTGGGATTGGTAATGATCACCTTTTTTTCTATGGGACAGGAACAGAAATCTATTGCTGAAAAACTGGGTTATCCTGCAGATGCAAAATTATTGATTGTGCACGCGGATGACATGGGATTGGCTCATTCAGCAAATATGGCCAGCATAGAAGCATTTAAGAAGAAAGGTGTTTCATCAGGAAGCATCATGGTTCCCTGTCCATGGTTTCCCGAAATAGCTGATTTTGCTAAAAATCATCCTGAATATGACATCGGGCTACACCTTACCCTGACAGCAGAATGGGATCAATACAAATGGGATGGTGTTCTTCCATCCAGTGAGATCCCCAGCCTTATCAATGAAAATGGCTTTTTCTATTCCAGTGTCGAAGAAGTGCTTCAGCATGCTGATCCTGCAGAAGTTGAGAAGGAAATCAGAGCCCAGATCGACAGGGCACTGGCATTTGGTGTAAAACCAACACATCTTGACAATCATATGGGACCGCTGTTCGTAAATCAGGAATTATTGAAAATCTATGTGAAAGTAGGGAAAGAATATAACCTTCCTGTTTTATTACCTTCAAACTATATGGGGTTTTATGGTGCAGACATAGAAGAATATGTTGGAGAAAACCAGGTCTTTCCATTTGGGTATATGAAAATGGAAAATATACCTGCAGATGAATGGGATGATTTTTATAACCAGGTGCTGGAAAATATAAAACCCGGTTTAAATGAGCTGATCGTCCATCTGGCATTTGATAATGCCGGCCTTTTCGTTGGGCTGGTATTTTAGCGCGGGTTTTTTAAGGATTACTCATTCATCCTTGCTGGAAGTGATGAACCAAGAATACATCAAACTGGCTCGTATGAAAGGGATTCCAGAGTATGTAGTTATTGGAAAGCACGCCCTTAAAAATGCTCTTATACCTGTGGTTACCCTTGCTGGCATGAACGTGGTTGTAATGATCGGGGCTGCCGTACCCATTGAAACCGTTT
>CAZGOR010000106.1:0-10984 GCA_964527875.1 uncultured Bacteroides sp.
ATTACAGGGAGGAGCAGCATATACCATCAATGAGGAAATACTGACATTAGTTGGTAAAGTTTCAGATGAAAGCGGGGTTAAGATTCTGTTTGTAAATGCAAAACCAACACCTCTGGGTGAAGACAATATCTTTGCCACCACTATTCAACTTGAAACGGGGCTTAATGAGATTGCTGTCATGGTTATTGACAATGAAGGAAATTTCAAGGAATTAAAATATGAAGTCAATTATATTCCGGAAATAACTTTCAGAACCCTTACAGGCAGTGGAAATTATTATGCTTTATTAATAGGTAATAATGAATATGATGATCCGGTAATTAATGATCTTGATAATCCTGTTAATGATGCAACCAGTCTTTTTAATGTTCTTTTATCCAGATATACATTTAAAAAGGAAAACGTTATACTGTTGAAAAATGTAAAAAGAGAAGAGATCATCAATGAATTGGACAAATTATCTTATCTGATTGGTTCTGATGATAATCTCTTAATATTTTATGCCGGTCATGGCTGGTGGGATGAAGAAGCCGATATTGGGTACTGGTTGCCATCAGATGCAAGGCGTACAAGCAAAGCAGCATGGTTTCGCAATAGTACCTTATGCGATTACCTAAAAGAGATCAAATCGAAACACACCCTTTTGATTGCTGATGCATGTTTTGGTGGTTCAATATTCAAAACCAGGAGTGTTTTTAATGATGCTCCTAAGGCAATCAATAAACTATATGAATTACCCAGCCGAAAAGCTATGACCAGTGGTACACTTACAGAAGTGCCGGACAGAAGCACCTTTGTTAAGTATCTTGTAGAGAGGTTAAAGGCCAATACAGATAAGTACTTATCATCTGAACAATTATTCAGCAGTTTCAGGATTGCAGTCATCAATAACAGTGATGTCATTCCGCAATATGGAGAAATACAGAATGTTGGTGATGAAGGAGGAGATTTTATATTCATCATGAAATAAGGTATTTTAATAAAATGTTTTGATTCCAGAGAATTTTAAGATATTTTTACTAAAAACTATATAAGTTAAACCTAAAATTAATTTTTATGATGAAAGACAATAAAAACTCAGAAATCAGCCGCAGGGAATTTATAGGTAACACGGCCAAAGCTGCTGCCGTTTTTTCTATTATTCCCAGCCACGTGGTAAGCGGTTTGGGGTATAAAGCCCCAAGTGACAAATTAAACATTGCCGGTATTGGAATTGGTGGTATGGGTGCGACCAATCTCAGAAATCTGGAAAGTGAAAATATTGTTGCACTTTGCGATGTTGACTGGGATTATTCTGCAAGCGTCTTCGAGAAATATCCTGATGCTAAAAAGTACTGGGACTGGCGGAAGATGTATGATGAAATGGAAGATTCTATTGATGCCGTGGTTATTGCAACAGCCGATCATACCCATGGTATTGTAGCTGGTCATGCAATTACACTTGGTAAACATGTTTATCTTCAAAAACCATTGACACACACGGTTTATGAATCCCGTTTACTGACTAAACTTACAGATAAGTATAAAGTAGCCACCCAGATGGGCAACCAGGGAAGTTCAGCTGAAGGTGTAAGGCTGACATGCGAATGGCTCTGGGCAGGTGAGATAGGTGAAGTTACCAAGGTTGAAGCTTTCACCGACCGTCCGATATGGCCCCAGGGGCTCAATCGTCCGGAGGAAGTACACACGATACCTGAAACGCTGAACTGGGATCTGTTTATCGGTCCGGCACCAATGCGTCCCTATAATTCCATATATCACCCGTGGAACTGGCGTGGATGGTGGGATTTTGGTACAGGCGCCCTGGGAGATATGGCCTGCCATATCCTGCATCCGGTATTTTTAGGATTGCGCCTTGGATATCCTATTAGAGCACAGGGCAATTCAACCCTGTTGCTTACCGATTGTGCACCTAATGCTCAATATGTAAGATTTACTTATCCCGAGCGTGAAGGCAAAGAAACCGATAAAATGAAATTCCCCGAAGTGGAAGTGTCCTGGTATGATGGTGGTATCAGACCAATGTTACCGGATGGTTGGCCGGCAGGTAAGAATATGAATGATGCCGGTGGAGGTGTCATTTTCCACGGGACGAAAGATAAACTCATCTGCGGTTGCTATGGCAAGGATCCATGGTTGCTTTCCGGAAGGGTTCCAGATGTTCCCAAGATCTTCCGCCGTGTGGATGTAAGTCATGAAATGAACTGGGCAAATGCCTGTAAACAGTCACCCGAAAACCGGACCAATATCTCTTCTGATTTCAGTGAGGCCGGTCCGTTCAACGAAATGGTTGTTATGGGTGTTCTTGCCGTCCGCCTGCAGGGATTAAATAAAGAATTGGAATGGGATGGTGAGAATATGGAATTTACAAACATCTCCGACAGTGATCAGCTCAGGATCTGTATTGAAGATGCTTTCACGATACAAAACGGTCACCCGACCTTCCGCAAAAAGTGGACCGATCCGATGTCGGCAAAAGCTTTTGCCGAAGAACTCATCAGGCATGACTACAGAGAGCCATATTCATTGCCTGACATGCCTGCATAAGGGCAGTTAATATTTTAACCTTAAAAAAAAGGATGCTGTTGCAACAGTATCCTTTTTTTTTCATAAGACTATAAAGAGTATGTCTGCATATAGTGTTACAATTTTTTGTATTTTGTGTTTCCGTTATATTTTGGGATTTATATAAGAGCGAAGTTCACCCAGTAAAAACCAACTAAACGCACATAAAAACAGGCTGTTGATCTATTTTGTTTTTATTTGCTCCTGATTGCGATTACATTTAAAGCTTACGTATATATTAAAATTTTCATCCAATGAAATCAAAAAAATCACTTTCCCTTTTAACGGGAATCATTTGCTTGTTGATCGTGCTCTCCGGATGTAAAAAAGGAGCTGACTATTATACGCTTGGCGTGGGTATTTACCCAGGTAATCCGTCAGAGGATTTTTCCCCAAACCTGGTGGTTGATAATGAAAATTACCGCAACCTCGCGAAACTCAGGTCAGCATACCATTCATCCAGTTACGATTACAACCTTACTGCCCAGCTTGTTACCGATGGAATTATCACGAATGAAATGCCAGCCTTTATATCACTCTCTACAAGCCAGGGGATACTTCCAAAGAATGAAAGAGAATGGTTGCTTGATCACAACAGTGTGACAGCAGTCAGCATTGAGGGTACCGATATATGGATTCAGCTTGAACTTAGCCAGGGTACAGATGTTCCTGAAATTACCAGGATTATCCTCAATGGCAGTTTGACTTATGATGAAAAGAAACCAGGTAGGTGGCAATTTGTCTGTTCCGGTTCCAATGATGGAGTGAACTGGGATGAACTGGGGAAAGTACAGGGAATTGGTCTGCCGGGGCGGGAAAGACCAAATCCGTTCGCCAGGATGTTAGCGGAAATGGAGCAACAGAGCAGAGATTCAACAAGACGCCGACCCCCGGGTCCGTTTGCCGATTTTTTTGGTCCTCCTGCCGACTCAACTGCTCCAAGACCATCTTTTACATTTGATTTCAGGATGCCCAGGAATCAAAGGTTGATAAACCAGTCATTTGAAATGAAAGAGCCGGTTACTTACCATTTCTACAGGGTGTATTTATCAGCTCCATGTGCTGAAAACTGGAGATTTGGTGATTGGGATTTCTATAAAAATGAAACAAGGCTGCAGATGGCACCGTCTCATAGTTTTAAAAGTGCCTGGATGAGTGCCGGAGCAGGCGAGGAATGGGTATATGTTGACCTTGGAGTTTCAAGTACCTTCGATCAAATAAAATTGCATTGGGTAAATAAAGCAACCGCCGGAGTAATTCAGGTTTCCGAGGATGCCAAAGAGTGGAGTGACGTTGTCGCACTTCCGGGTAATGAAGAAATGGTTGACAATATTACCCTTGATGATAAAGCTCAGGGCCGTTTTGTGAGGATCCTGATGACTGATGCTGCCTCAGATAAAAAATATGTTTTAAGCGAACTGGAGATAGTTGGCAACGGTGGGATGGTGGCCAAACCACAAGATGGTCCGAAAGTTTCAGACAACCGGATGGATTTAACCGGAGGGAACTGGAAAATCCGGCGGGCTTCCGAAGTTAACTCTGCCGGTGAAAGTATTTCCCGGCCAGGATTTGAAAACGACGACTGGATTGTGGCAACAGTTCCCGGAACAGCGTTGGTAAGTTATTGGAATGCAGGCGCTTTGCCTGATCCAAACTTCGGTGATAACCAGTTGATGATTTCCGAATCTTTTTTTAATTCCGATTTCTGGTACCGTAATGAATTTGATGTCCCATCAAGTTTCGCGGGTGAAAGGATGTTTTTAAATTTTGATGGGATCAACTGGAAAGCCGACATATTTGTAAACGGCACTGAAACTGGAAGAATTGAAGGCGCATTTATCCGTGGGAAATTTGACGTAACAGATCTTATTATCCCGGGGCAGAAAAATGCTATTGCTGTTTTAATCATAAAAAATGAAAACATCGGTGTTATTAAAGAACAAACAGCGATAAGTCCCGACAGGAACGGTGGAGTTTTGGGAGCTGATAACCCGACTTACCATGCTTCCATAGGTTGGGATTGGATACCAACCATCAGGGGAAGGAACATCGGTATCTGGAACGGTGTTTTTTTAAACGTAACCGGTCCGGTGACCATTGAAGATACGTTTGTTTTTACCGATCTTGCATTGCCTGACACAACAGCTGCCGATATCAATATTGAAGTAACACTTCAGAACCACAAGCCGGAAGCAGTAACGGGGATTTTATCCGGAAGTTACGGTGATATAGAATTTGAAGAAGAAGTTTCGCTTGAACCATCAGGATCAAAAGTAGTAAAACTGAATCCCTCAACCCATCCTTCATTACATTTTGAAAACCCGAAACTTTGGTGGCCTAAAGGTTATGGTGAACCTAATCTTTATGATGTTGAACTGGTTTTTAAAACCGCTGATGGTGCTGTCTCCGATAAATCAGCATTTCAGTCGGGAATACGGGAAATGGCTTTTGATGAAGAAAACCGGATACTGAACATTTATATAAACGGCAGGCGTTTCATTGGCCGTGGAGGGAACTGGGGGTTCCCAGAATCGAACCTGAACTACCGGGGGCGGGAATACGATATTGCCGTTGCTTATCACGCCGATATGAATTTTACCATGATACGTAACTGGGTTGGCCAGACCGGTGACGATGAGTTATACGAGGCCTGTGACCGTCACGGGATTATGGTCTGGCAGGATTTCTGGCTGGCAAACCCGGTTGACGGTCCGAACCCGGATGACCCGGAGATGTTTATGGAAAATGCAGAGGACATGGTAAAACGTATACGTAACCATCCTTCCATCGCTATTTATGTCGGACGTAACGAAGGTAATCCTCCTGAAGTACTGGACACCGCATTACGCGCTATGATTCCGGAAATTCACCCGGGGATTCACTACATCTCCAACTCTTCTTTTGGAGTAGTCAGCGGTGGAGGGCCTTACAGGGCACTTCCGGTAAGGGACTATTTCTTATTGTATGGTTCCAACAAATTACATAGCGAAAGGGGTATGCCTAATGTTATGACATATGAGAGCCTGAAACAAACGTTGCCTGAATCCGCCATGTGGCCGCAAAACAGCTTGTGGGGACTGCACGATTATTGCCTGGAAGGAGCCCAGGGAGCAGCATCTTTTAACCAGATGATTGAAAAAGGTTTCGGCGCTCCGGAAAGTGCCGAAGAATTTACAGAACTGGCCCAGTGGATCAATTATAACGGGTACAGGGGTATGTTTGAAGGGCGGAGCGCCTTCAGGAAAGGCTTGCTGCTCTGGATGAGCCATCCGGCCTGGCCATCTATGGTATGGCAGACATATGATTATTATTTTGAACCTACTGCAGCATACTTCGGATGTAAAAAAGCATCGGAACCGGTTCATATACAGTGGAACCCTGTATATGACGAAATTGAAGTTGTAAATTATAATGGCAGGGACAGGACCGGGCTTACGGCAAAGGCAAAAGTGTTAAATATGGACGGTACGGTTCAGTGGGAAAAGGAAACTGAACTCGATATCAATGAAGATACAACCATTAAATGTTTTAAGTTTGAATTTCCCGAAAGCTTGTCGCCTGTACATTTCATAAAATTAACTTTAACCGAAGGAGATAAAACCGTGTCGGAGAACTTCTACTGGCGTGGACTTGAAAAAGGAAATTACCAGGCGCTACGCGATTTACCCACAATTGAGCTGGAGAGTAATACCAATGTTGAAAAATCCGGGGAAAACTGGATGCTTACAACTACACTGAATAATACTTCAGAGCATCCTGTTTTAATGATCCGCCTGAAAGTGACCGGGAAAACCAACGGTGAACGTATCCTGCCGGTATTTTACAGCGATAACTATGTATCGTTGATGCCCGGCGAAGAAAAAGTCATCACGATGAAATTGAAAGATGTGGATACACGTGGCGAAAAACCGTCTGTTGAAATTTCAGGATTTAATCTGTAAGACATCCCCAATTAAAATCAAAACAATATGAAATTCAAAACATTATTTAGAGGAACATTGGTTGCAGTATTAGTTGTCAGTTTATCGAATTGTGTTATGGCAGGTGACCCTGTAAACTCCAATACGACACCTGAAGCCAAAGCTTTGCTTGACCTGTTTTACAGGATTTCGGGTAAATACACGCTTACAGGCCAGCACAATTATCCGAATACCAAAGACCGGAACAGCAGGTTTGCCGCTAAATACATCGGGCAGACCCCTGCAGTATGGAGTACTGATATGGGTTTTGCCGAAGATGGTGATACAGATTCATACCTGGCAAGGCCCGATATTGTAAAGGAAGCGATCAGGCAGCATAAAAAAGGATCAATTATTACAATATGCTGGCATGCAGTACCTCCTACAGCTGATGAGCCGGTTACTTTCCAGCCACAGGGACCGGTGGCTCCCGATTCACTGGCCAGTGTTCAGGGACAATTACTGGATGAACAGTTCGAAGAAGTCCTGACACCGGGGACAAGGTTGTACAACCGGTGGGCTGCACAGGTTGATTCCGTAGCTGTTTACCTGAAAAAGCTTCAGGAAGCCAATGTGCCTGTTCTGTGGAGGCCTTACCATGAAATGAATGGCGACTGGTTTTGGTGGGGTGGCCGTGTCGGTGAATATAACACAATTGATCTGTACCGGCAGTTATACGACCGTATGGTAAATCACCACAAATTAAATAACCTAATTTGGGTTTGGAGTGTTGACAGGCCAAGTACACCCATCAGGCAATTTTCCAACTTTTATCCCGGTAATGAATACCTCGATATCCTTTCGTTGGATGTTTACGGCAGCGATTTTAACCAGGCATATTACGATAGCCTGATGGCATTATCACAGGGGAAACCTATTGTGTTGGGAGAAGTTGGCCATCCACCGACCCTTGATATTTTAGATGATCAGCCTAACTGGTCTTACTGGGTTATATGGGCAGGTATGGTGAGAAACCTGACTAAAAAGCAACATCGGGAACTGGTTAATGATCCAAGAATGCTGAGCCAGGAAGATCCCGCCTACTGTGAGGTGATGGCTCCATTCAGGGAGGCTTGTGGATTACCTTTGTTGCCGTTGGAAGATAAGTACCCGGTAGATTTTTCAGGCCAATGGATTTTTAATGAAGAAAAAAGTGATCTGGGAAACCGTGGAGCCGGGAATGTACCCTGGGAAATGGAAGTAGGCCAGGATGATGACTTGCTGTATGTGAAAAAGCTCATGATCGTTGAATGGGGTGACGACCGGATCACAAATGAAGAGATCTTGCTCGACGGTACTGAAACAAGATCGGAGTTTATGAATTTTCCACGTATTTCAAAAGCAAACTGGGATGAAGAAAGCCAATCTATTATCATCAGTTCCACAGTGGAATTTGAATGGGGTGGACGAAGTATTGAGATGAACAGCAGTGAAGAATGGAGCCTTCAGGAAGAAGGTAATATCCTGAAGATCGTACAAACTTCGATTGGCTTCAGAGGTGAAGAAAATACAGTATCGCTGGTTTATGAGAAACAATAAATTAGAAGGGTATTTTGCCCGGCTGAGAAGCTCATATCATTGCCGTGGCAGAGAATGTCCCGGCTGGAAGGCCGGGCTCTACAGGTCGTCACCATAGATGATAACAGGGGGTTGTGTCACAAATATGGTCCGGTTGGCAACCGGACTTTTCTGTCATCCATATTGTTGTGTTACATCCGGTTAACAACCGGATGAACTTTATATAGTTGGTCCGATTGTCAATCGGACCGGGAAATAAATGATGCTTGGCAGAAAAGGAGTTTTGACACACCCACCACCAATTAGAATTTAATTCTTAGCCGAAACATTCCTTTTATTGGTGGTATTACACAGCCTTCCGGATATTCGGGGTGACACAAAAACCCTTGATATTAAATTTATACACTGCTTTTTAAATATTCCGGCTATTGGATATATGGATCGGAACCATTCCACTTTCCTCCCCCGGAAAGAACAGTATAAAGAGCATCATGGGACATTGTCTCAAAAATGGTAAACTCGGTGAATGATATGGTGCCAATATCATCTACGAATTGGCGTTCTTTAGCCAGTTCTCTTACCCTCGGAATAACCTTTGAACGGTTCCTCCAGCCAGGTATACCCGGTCCGAAAACAGTGATACCTGGTTTTGGCCCCCATCCAAGACTTTTGGTATAAGCACTTTCACGGTCATGCGGGTTATGGACCTGATGAAATCCAAGACCGGTCACATAACAGATTCCTGTTGGATTCAGGCCAAGCTTCCAGTCCATTAATTCGGAAGCTGCATCCATGTATTTTTGTTCCTTCGATATTCTCCACTGCAACAAAGGGGCACAGGCATATTGAGGCTGTCTGACATTATGTCCCCATCCACCTCTTGCTGAGTTATTCCCGACCGGATAGGCATGTTTTCTTAACTCTGCAATATTGTTATCCGCTGCCTCCTTGATTGCTGATTTAAAATAGTCTACAATGGCCGGATCTGTCGGGACCTCTTTTTCCAGTACATACGAAAGTATATATGCCGGATTATCGAAATGTTCATCGTTCAGGGAATAACCCGGGGTTTTAAATAAGTTGTCTTTTAAAGAGCCTGCTATTTTATACAGCTCTTTAATCCTCTGGTGAGCAGACTCATCACGGGTTAAAAGATATTTTTGAATGCAGTAATATAGTTCTTCAGCTTCTGCCATCGACTCACCACAAAATTCCCTGGCTTTTTCTCCCCTCGATATTAACTCCTCCGAACGTTCAGGCTTATATGGCTTTAAAATACGGGCAAGATGAAGAAAAAGTCCGGCTGAAGGACAGGTAGCCCTGTCATCAATACGAACAGTACCATACTTTTTATCATCCAGATCCATTGGAGCTGCGAAAGGATCAGGATATCCTTTTGTTTCTGTACCAAAATGGACACTGCCGTCTTCATTCTGAAGGTATTCCCAGACCAATGTGCCCCATTCAGCTTCATCAATAATATCGGGTATATCATTTGAATAACTTTTAATTTGAAAATTTTCATCAAACTCGCCGGGTATATCATATTGCCCGTCATAGAACATTTCAGGAAACGCTTCATAGATCATCAGATTTATCATAGGATTGGATATGTGATAGGCACGGCGGTCGGCATCACCTGCATCATGGTATCCTCCGTAGCACCGGAATGTCGGTTCATCACCTTTTACCTCGATGTTGGCTTCTCCGATGGGACCATCCACGTCATAAATAAGCGTATGACAGGGATTTTTTCGTATATCGGGTTTATGAATCGGGCACCCGCAGCGTTGCAAATACTGGGCACGGAAAATTGTGCAGGCCAGTTTCCTGGCAAAGTCACCCCCCACACCAAAGGGATATGAACAGCCAATACCTTTTACTGCAATCTTATAAGGTCCTCCTTCCGGTACCTCTGACAAATCTATTCTGTATACATAATCACCTGACGAGGAGTCGGCACCAATTTCAATCAGCGTGCCATTTGTGACTACCTCGTTTGTAAATTGTTTAAAAACTTCAAAGGAAGGCAGCGGACCATCAATTTTCCGGCTTCCCCCTGTACCGAGCCAGATGGCAAAATTTGCATACCGGACCTTTGAAAAAGCACTGTAACCGATCTGGTTTGTTTTTATTGACTCACAGAAGATTTCCCGTTCCCTGAACTGAAAGTCCATATTTCCATAAGGTGTCTCCAGGTGATAATTCTTACCCTCTGTCAGTTTGGAAGTTTCAAGATAAATGTGATGATCACAGGGATCTGCCTGTGTTGCATAACGGTAAATATTTACAGGAGGTTGCCCGTTTATTTTCCATTTTGAAATATTTTCAATATCTGCTTCCGTTACATCGAGGGTATCACTTGTAAAAAATGCTACCAAAACATTAGAAGATGCACTCCGGACCTCCTGTAAAGTAAGCTTTGCAAAAGAGCTGGTATTGAAGAAAAAGGTCAATGTGATAGTTACTACTGTGGTTATTTTTCTAATCATGATTCGTTCCTCAATTTAAAATGTAGTATAACCTGTTGTGCGGCTTGTTAACAGGAGATAATTGAGTATCAGTCATTTATTATGTTCCCGCCCGAGTCCTCCGGACGGGAACATAAATAATTTATTATTAATATCTTTGTTCAAACCGCACAACGCGTTAGTATAGTAAATTTATAAAGATAAACAGGTAATTTGCGCATTTTCCGGGTGTTAACTGACAAGTACTGAAATGATACATTGATATCAAAGATATAAAGAATATCAAAACCGTGTTGAATAATTCATTCAAGGTGAAAAGGATTGAATAAAACCTCATATACAGATATTAAGATTGAGTATTTATGCAAACGTTTAAAAGTTACAAAAGGTTCGTTTTATCATCATTTCAAAAATATCAACGATTATCATAGTAAGCTGGTTGGATACCTGTTCAGTAAGGAGAGGATAAAC
>CAZGOR010000107.1:0-10951 GCA_964527875.1 uncultured Bacteroides sp.
CTCTTTCCCTTTGTCTCTCCTTCCCTCTTTCACTCTTTCCCTCTATCCCTCCTTCCTCCTTCTTATCTGCAACCAATTCTTACTCAACCGAGTCATAATATTTATAAAAAAGATTTACTAATTTCACACCGCCAAAAACCAACAATGCGCCAGAGAAAAAATTCCCTGATATGGTTTGATCTTCTGCTGCTGGGATTATCCTATGTCCTGATTGCCTTGATGAAGCCATCAACCCGCTCCTACTTCTCTGAGAAATACATGATCGGATTGGGAATTATGGCTGCCATATGGTTCATCACTTCGGCCATATTCAGAAAGTTCCGGCCCAATAAACCTCCCTCAGACAGTGTATCTTTGTATATTTTCTTTGTCAACCTGCTTATCTTCGGCATCATAGCTATTGTCATGTATGGAGCACGGAAGTTTGAATATTCACGTTTTGTCGTTTTCGGCACCATCGCCATGGCCACCCTGCTTGAGATCGTGACAAACAAGGTACACCGTCTCGTGATCCAGAATGGCAACGGTGCCATCCTGGTTGAGAAGCGGAAGAAGAAAAAGAAAAAAAACAATCCCATGACTGTTGAAGCTGCCCTGAAGCAGACCGTTCACGAAGTGAGGATCAGGGATATATCTCTTTCAGCCACACAATTGAAAGAGGACATATCGGAAGAATGCGGGGAGGCGGCATACAATTTCATATCAAAAAATATTGACCTGCTCGACCCGAGAAATCTTGTCATTGCAACAACCACACGGTTCAATATCCTGTATCAGCGCGAAAATTATCTGAAGGGTGTCGTTAACCTGAAGAAGATCAACGACATCAGGTACCTGAACAAATTCTTCGAGGCGGTCAACCTGAAGCTTCCCAACGGCGGCAGGTTCGTCGGGTGTGCCGAAACCAAGAACATGCGGAAAGAGAGGATCCTGAAAAAGTATCCGCCGGTCCTTAACTGGATCTATTACTTCTTCGATTATATTATCAAAAGGATCTTCCCCAAATTTAACCTGACCAAAAGGATCTATTTCCTGCTCACCCGGGGAGAGAACCGTGTGCTTACGCGTGCTGAGATACTCGGAAGGCTTTACTCCTGCGGTTTCCATATTGAACAGAAAGCATTTGTCAACGGTCGGTTCTTTTATGTGGCCAAAAAAGTGGGAGAACCTGTCTATGATATGACCCCTACCTATGGGGTACTGGTCAAGCTCAGAAGGATGGGGCAGGACGGGAAGATGATCAGGGTATATAAGATGCGCACCATGCATCCTTTTTCCGAATATCTCCAGGATTATGTATACAATAAACACAACCTTGGTGAAGGCGGTAAATTCAATAACGACTTCAGGGTATCCACAGCAGGAAAGATCATGAGAGCCCTCTGGATCGATGAGCTGCCCATGCTGGTTAACTGGCTTAGAGGCGACCTGAAGCTTGTAGGTGTACGTCCCTTAACAGAACAATATTTTAAATTATATTCCAAAGAACATCAGCAACGGCGCATCAGGTACAAACCCGGCCTCATCCCGCCCTTCTATACCGACCTGCCCAAAACACTGGAAGAGATAGAAGCCTCTGAAAAAAGATACCTCGATGCTTATGATATCCATCCTTTTTTTACAAACTGGAGGTATTTCTGGAGAGCGATATATAACATTATCTTCAAAAAGGCTAGGTCAAAATAAAAGGGGGCTTCGCCCCCTTTAACCCCCATGGGGCTCTGACCCACACCCTTTTGGGGGCTTTGCCCCCAAACCCCCAGTTACTTTTTTCCTGGATGAAAAAAGTAACCAAAAAAATCACCGCTTACAAAAAATTGGCTAAAATCAGCTTATTTTGCTGCTGCGCGTTACAACTCGCCTCCCGAATTCTCGGGAGGCTCAGACAGTAACGCTCGCAACGCATCATAAGCTGATTTTTTAACGCCATTTTTTGTAGGCGGAATTATATGTATGGGTGTTAAGTAATGAGTGTGTTTAGAATCCATTTTACAATTATCTTTTCGATAATTTCATTAAGTAGAATTATTATTTAAAACCGGAATGTGGGCAGGCTGTCCACGAATGGTGCGAAATATTGGTTTTGTTTACACACCCAATACCTCACACCCACACAAATGCGGGAGGGCCAGAAAAAATGGGGGCGGCCTGAGAGCCCTACAGGGTAAAGGCCAGCCCTGTGAATTCCCCAAAGGAGTGCTACGCAAATTCACAGGGCCAGCACTAATTTTTTCTTGATTTTTTTGATGAAGCCTATCCCGAATTTATTTCGGGATTTGTATCAAGACAAAAAGAACAAAGAGGTTCTGGGGCGAAGCCCCAGGAAGTAACTAGGGGTCAAAGGGGGTGAACCCCCCTTTAGGGTATGAGGGCAGAATCCCCATAAACATTAATCCGCAAGAAATAATTAAAATTATTTCAAAATATGTAGTTTTATTGTGTGAAAAAGAAAGCTATACATATTATTATTCTAATCTTCTTCTTTCTTAAAATTTATCCACAAACAGTATACCAGCATCTTACCCACCAACCCGTCTATGATTTCCTGGAGGAGCTGGCCGCTGACCGTGTGATCGATCTGACCAGCATCGTGAAACCTTATCCCCGGATGTACATCGCACAAAAGCTTTACCAGGCAGACACCCTCCGGTCCCTTCTCACCGAAGGCCAGCAGGCTGAGCTTGATTTCTACCTGAAAGACTTTAACAAGGAACGCTACCTGAAGGGAACATACAAAAAAAGGATTGACCTGCTGCATTATACGAACCAGCTTTTCAATTTCACCATCAATCCGATCCTCGGATCGGATATGTGGTACAATGAAAACGGCTTCTTTTACCACTGGTGGAACGGCCTTGAAGCCTGGTCGTATGTGGGGAGATGGTCGTTCTATGCCAATATTCGCGACAATCATGAAAGCATCGTGCTGACAGCACGCGATTTTATGAACCAACGCACCGGGGCCGCTAACATCAAAAGCAGCAGCTCCGGGAACCGCGACTATGAAGAGATCCGCGGGGGAGTGGCTTATTCATGGAGAACGGGAAGCGTGGGCTTGTTCATGGACCAGTTTGCCTGGGGAGAAAATGAAGCCGGGGCAAATATCTTTTCTGGACGTACTCCAGCCTTTGCACGGTTCGACCTTCACCTGACACCGGCAGACTGGTTTGATTTCCACTATGTACACGGACGCCTGGTATCCGAAGTGGTGGATAGTATCGATTCTTTCTGGACAACAACCAGCTATGGCAGTGACCTGCGCGAGGTATATCATCCCAAATTCCTGGCAGCCAATATCTTCACCTTCACTCCAGTTAAACATCTCCAGCTCTCCGCAGGCAATTCCGTGATATACGATTACCGGAGCCCCCATATTGCCTACATGATCCCCGTGATGTTCTGGAAAGCCATCGATCATACACTCAATGCCCGGATCGATAATATGAACTCCCAGATGTTCTTCTCAGCCTCCTCAAGAAACATCCGCCACCTGCACCTGCACGCTACATTATTTGTCGATGATCTTAAAGTATCCCGCCTCAACGATCCCGATGAATATAACCTCTGGTCATTCAAAGCCGGCCTTCACGCCGTGAACCTGTTATCACATTCATCAGGCTTCATACCCTGTAATTCTTTCACGGTAGAGTATACCATCAGCAACGTCCTGCCCTTCAGGCATTATGTGCCGACACTCACCTTCGAATCCAACCGGTATAACCTCGGCCATTACCTCGAAGACAACACCAAAGACCTTTATATCGCCGCCTCTTTTAGCTCACCATTTTCATTCGGACAACCTTCTTCTTCCCCATCTTCACAGGGACACTCTCTGCATCCCCTGCGTAATACCTTTGCAACTTTGCGGTTAAAAATTTATTTTAACAACTCTCAAAAAGGTCCCGACCATACCTTCCTGGGCACCGAGCCACGCATGGCCATCAAGCCCTTCACTCCCACCGTCTGGGAATCCACCCGCTTCGGTATCCGGGCAAACTGCCAGGTGATCAACGACCTGTACATCAGGCTGGGTTATGAATGGAGAAATGTCACCGGTGAACAGTCCTGGCTCGACATGTGGACTCCTTCCTATTTTCATGGAAAGACCAGTACATTAATGTTCGGGATCAATTTTGGTTTCTGACTTCCGCCTTCTGTCTTCCGACTTCCGACTTTTGTCTTCTGTCTTCTATATTTTATTAAAAAATAATAATGATGTGCTGTTGGAATCATTAATAAATTTTCAATTTATTAATGATTTCAACAGTATATTGATAATTCTTATCACATTTACACATTAAATTGAATATCTTTGTTTTAGAAAAATTTCTCTATGCCTGTCAAGCGCTTTAATATTGAAAATTTTGCAAAAAGCCTGGAAGAAACATTTCCTGAGATTCTCTTTGCATTTCTGTTTGGGTCTGCACGGAATGGCAAGATTTATGCCGGCTCGGATGTTGACCTGGCAATATATATTAAAGAAACTGATGAAAAGACAAAGCTGATCTCCCGTGTTATTGAATTCATGGAATTATCACTGCCACCTGCAGATTGTGATCTGGCAATCTTAAATACCGCTGATCCTCTTCTTGGTTTCGAAGCATTAACAGGCACACTTCTTTTCGTAAGGGAAAACGCGATGGATATCTATGCAGGATTTTATTCCTTAACATGTCGTCTATATGAAGACCAGATATACCGGATGAAAAAACAATTAGAATACAGAGGATATGAAGTACAATGGGATTATTGAACATAAACTTCGTATTATCGAAGAAAATGTCGAAAATATTAAAAGCTGGGGTATCGATTCATTTCAAAAACTACAGGAAAGCACATTACTTCAAAATGCCGTTGAACGGGCACTTCAGGTAGCGATTGAAGCAATGATTGATGTAGCAGAAAGAATCCTCGCATTAAAGAAAATACCACCCCGGAACAGTGTAGCAAAAAGCATGCTTAAGCTGCAGGAACTGAATATTCTTGCGGATGCCTCGAAATACGAAGAAATGGTAAGATTCCGGAATTATATTGTTCACAGGTACGAAAATATTGATCTAAAAGTCATTTATAATATTGTAAATAAAATGCTCCCATTGTTTCATCAATTTGTTGATGAAATACGTAAAACATAAGAGATAAATTGTTAAACTGTCAGAACTTTCACACTTCATCAAAAGGCAGCCTGAACTGTGCATCACGGGCCTTTTGTTCTTTCATTTCCCTTTTTCTCTTCCTTTCCTCTTCTTCTCTCCTTTTCCTAATCACCTCTCCTGTCATTTTCCGAAATTCTTCCACTTTCTGCTCCAATGTTTTCTGGTCATCTTTACCAGAACCATTTTCTTTAATTTCATCTTCGTCAAAATCATTTACTTCAATTTCATCATCATCAAAATCATCCTCATCCCATTCATCGTCATCGAACTCATCCTCATCAATATCCCAATGCCCCCTTTCTTTCAACTTCCTGCTATATTCCTCCAGCCATTGATGTTTTTCTTCCGTGGTCGGAACTTTAACTTCTTCCATACGCATCAGGTCATATACATTTTTCCATTCATCATTAACCCATACAGCCAGCCCGGGATTCAAAACATAATATCCCCTGTACAGCCTTTTGAACAGTTTCCTATTATAGGGACTTTTACCGGTGACTTCATTCTTTGAAAGATTCCCTGAAATATAAGGGCGTTTTTTTCTGTATTCCTGCATAACGGTTTCGGGGTAGTCTTTCACTGCATGTTCTATGTTTCGGGCCTGTACACCCCTTGATGTCCAGAAAGAGTCACCGCAACTATCAACAATGACAGCCTGCAGGGAAATAAAGAAATTCAATAAAAAATACTCGAATTTATGATTACCGATTTTTACCAGGCGGTCGTCAACCATGATTTTGATATGATCGGTAACCAGGTAAGGAAAAACCGAATCCAGCTTTTGAATGTATTCAGACCTGAACCAGCATTGGTACAGGGCGATCTGAAGCGCGTTTTTCCCCGTGTTATCTGTCAGGGAAGAATCCGCACCACAGCGGACGAGAAAATCCAGGATTTTCAGACTTCCCGATTGCATGGCCGCAAGCAGGGGAGTCATGTTAAACTGGTCGCGGTAATCCACACCGTATTTCCTGATATTCTGCTCAACAGACTGAACGTCATCTCTTTCGTAACTGCCGTAATATTTTCTGAATACCGGTCTTCTCTCATACTCATAATTATCGGCCTTCCTGTATTTCAATTCAGATAATTGCCGGATGCTATCGGTATCATTGTATATGAGTGCGTATGCAAATAACAGGTCTTTAGCTTTCTTGTTATAATGGTCCGGGTTAAGAGCCTGTTCCTTTAACCCGTCAATATTCTCCGGTGTCAGAGGTTTCCAGTCGGGCTGCCGTAACTCCAGGATGGATTTCCTTATTTCTTCGGCCTGCTCTTTCTTTCCCTGCATCTCCAGTTTCCTGGCTTCATCTTTCCAGTCATCCATTGAAGATACTTCTTCTGTCAGGTTGACTTTGTCATTAACTTTTACAAGCCCGAGAAGGCCAAGAATTTCATGCTTATCTGACGACTCCAGGAGATAAACCTGTTCAATAGCACGCGTTATTGCAACATACAGTGAATTGATGAATATCTTGTATGCCTCGGGTGATTTGTCGGACTTATCTTTCCCTCTTGAGTAAGTAATGGCCTCTTCCCGTACCTGCTCATAGCCGACACCTCGGGTAATTTCACGAAACTCTCTGCTGTTCCCGCTGATAAAGTTAACGGCAATAATATTCCGGTACTCCAGTCCTTTTGCTTCCTGGATAGAAAACACCAGGGGGGTTTTAAAAACCTTTCGTGCTTCTGTTTTATCTTCCTGTTTCATTACAAGCACGGCATAATTTGTGGAGCGGCCGGTTTTATCATTCAGTTGCTGTCTGATTTGCATACTATCGTTGAGAAGATGAACCTCTCCCTTGTTTTCTGCTACCGGATCGACCAGATAGGTGCTCTCTTTGTCGATCGAACCGAAACGGGCATTTTTGATCTTCAACAGTTTATTGGCAATATCAGTAACAGTAAATGAATTACGGTAGTTAGCCCTGAGTATTTGTATCTCGTTCCCGCTGAGTTCATGTTTGTAAAACATGGTCTTCACGTTTGTCCAGGAGAAAAAATTCGGGTGGACATTCTGGTTTGAATCTCCGCAAAGGATGAAATTAACGTTATTCCGCAAAGATTTCAGTAGGATATACAACTGTATATTGGTAAAATCCTGAACTTCATCGATGACGATAAAATCATATTTAGGCTTACAGTATTCCAGCCACCGGTAAGAAATCATGTTCAGGTCATAAAAATCGTTCTCACTTAAAAATTCGAGGTATTTTTGAAAAGCATTATACACCTTTTCACGTTCCCCGGGTAAAAAAACCGATTGTTTGATACCCAGACCGAGGTACTTTTTACTACTCAAGTACTCTGATGTTATTTCCCTTCCGGTCAGGACTCCCCGGAATTCTTCAAATAATTTAAATGAATCTTTTATCCCGAAAGACTGTTTCCTGGGGTACAGCCATTTTTCAAAGGTCTGATAATCCAGCTCCCGTCCTTTAATGATCTTCAGGGATTCAAGAAATTCTTTGTATGTAAGGAAATCGATTTCCTGCTTATCGTTTTCATAATTATAAGAGTAATACCATTTGGCCGAGTTCACAACAAGAAAGGGGGATAAGGTGACGTACAACACATCGCCTTTAAGGGTTTTCAGCTTTTCAAGCGTGAGCACCGTCTTGCCGCTCCCCGCCGAACCGATGACGATAAAAGGCGGCTTTAAATAAAAAAGCCTTTCCTGGTCCTCATCGAAGGAAATGACTTTATCCAGCAGATTGAAATACACCAAGCCGGTATTAACATAAACAAGCTCTTCGCGGTTTTCTTCATCCACATCATCAGTAGAGTAAAGCAGTTCCAGTTTGCTCTCGTCGATCTTTGTTCCGCGCAGGAAACGGGATTTTTCATATTCGTGATTGTAAATCACCTCAAGGAGCAGCAAATAATACTTTTCTTTATACCATGCAAACTTAAAAAGCAACCTGTTTTCGTAATCCAGCTTTGCCCTGTAAAATCCGTTACCCGCCAGTTTTTTTACCCCCGCGGAAGAAAAATCTCCGTCCTTCAGAAAACCGACCGTCTTTTCAAACTGTTTTTTTACTTTTGAATAATCTAAGTCCCTGTAGTAAAGAATATTCATAAAACCTTTTGCTTAAAAATTATTCCCCGGAGTATAAAATCTTTATCTCCTGTTTACAGGATGCAAGCCGGGGTATCATTACAAAATTGTAAAAAATTATTCAGAAAAAATGGACTGTTAAAAAGTTGTTAATATATATCATATGTTATTATAATTTGTTTATTCAGTTCGCTTCGCTCCTGAATAAACAGTCTCACTGAAAACCGCGACAACTTCTTACAGCCTTGCGCCTGCGCCTGAAGTCCGAAGTCGGAAGTCCGAAGTATGAATCTTATTACCTTGCGCCTTGAACCCGTTACCTATAGCCTGAAGCCTGGTGCCTGATGCCTATAGCCCGATGCCTGAATCCTGATGCCTGACACCAAAAATTATTTTCATATAAATATCGAATAAAATTCAAAAATTATTGATTTCACTCATTATTTTGAGTATATTTGCTCAATATGTTGAGTAAATTAATTAAATGAATTACAAAAGGATACATTTTGACAAACTTTTAAAGCGGATCCGTGAACCAAGGAAATTCATACAAGTAATCACCGGACCCAGGCAGGTTGGAAAAACAACGCTTGTTGGACAGATCATGGAAGTTCTGGATCTTCCTTACCATTTTATCTCAGCTGATGAAGCTGGCATCCTTTTTCCCTCCTGGCTAAACCAGCAATGGGAAACAGCCAGGATAAAACTAGGACAGAGCTCTGAAAAAGAACTGCTCCTGATCATTGATGAAGTCCAGAAAGTTAAAAACTGGAGTGAAACCATAAAATCATTATGGGATACGGACACACTTGAGCATATCAATATTAAAGTAATCCTTCTCGGTTCATCAAGACTTCTTGTACAGGAGGGTTTAACCGAATCACTGGCCGGACGTTTTGAGCTGATCTTTATGGAACACTGGAGTTATCCTGAAATGCGGGATGCTTTCGGTTTTAACCCTGAACAATATGCCTGGTACGGAGGATACCCCGGCAGTGCTACCTTAATCCCCGAAGAAAAACACTGGAAAGAATACATTAAATATGCTATTATTGAAGCTACCATTTCCAGGGATATATTAATGCTCACCAGAATACATAAACCGGCACTGCTTAAGAACCTTTTCGAACTGGGATGCAGGTATTCGGGACAAATACTTTCTTTCAATAAATTATTGGGACAGCTTCAGGATGCTGGAAATACGACCACACTATCCCATTACCTGGATCTGCTTGATACCGCAGGCATGTTATCAGGACTCCAAACATATTCCCCGAACCTGATACGGCAAAAATCCTCAAGCCCGAAATTCCAGGTGCACAATACTGCCCTGCTTAGTGCACAGGATCCACTGACTTTCGCAGAAATCCGGATGCAGCCCGATAACTGGAGGAGAATCGTGGAATCATGTATTGGTGCACATCTCCTGAATCACGCCAACAGCAGTGATCTTAAAATTTTTTACTGGAGGTTTGGCAACTATGAAGTAGATTACATACTTGAACACCATGGTAAAATAATTGCCTTAGAGGTCAAATCAGGCTTTTACCATAAAACATCAGGCATAAGAAAATTCTCTGAGCAATACCACCCCGACAAAGTCCTGGTAACCGGACAAACAGGCCTGCCCTGGCAGGAATTTATTACGATGAGTCCGGTGGAATTATTTTAATTGTCTTTTTGACTTGCGCCCTGAGCCTGATGACCTCTGCCTGTTGCCTTGCCATAAAATATATAAAAACGATTTTTTGACTAAATTTGCTTTCAGGAGAACAATCCGAAACAACATTCCCCGGAAATGCATAATCAGGAAATACTGGACTTCATAAAAGAAAACAAATAAAAAACATCATCGAAAGAAATACACAAAGCATAACCGGTTTCACGTACTTAAAAGCCTTTCCTATTTCGATGATATCGACGAAACAATCTGGCCCAGAATGATCCTTGAGCCTTTCAAAGCTTAAAAGTGTTATAACGAGACACGTTAAATCATTTTCTTAGAATATATTTTGCACCCTTGAATCCCCATACTTTTTTTTTAATTTTAAATTTTTAACTTTTAAATCTCAATTTCTATCATGAAACTCCCCGCTGTCATCTGGCTCACCGGACTTCCGGGCTCCGGAAAGAGCACCATCGCCGGAGGCTTGTTTGAATACCTGTCGGTAAACGGTCACAGGGTCGAACACCTTGATGGCGATATTGTAAGGAAGATGTTTCCCAAGACAGGCTTCAGCAAGGAAGAGCGCGACCGTCACATCCGCAGGGTCGGGTACCTTGCCGCCATGCTTGAAAAACATGATGTAACCGTCGTGGCATCATTCATCTCCCCATATCGCGAAGCGAGAGACTTTGTAAGATCCCTGTGCAAGAACTTTATCGAAGTACATATAGCCACTCCCCTGGAAGTCTGCGAACAGCGCGATCCGAAAGGATTGTATGCTAAAGCAAGGAGAGGCGAGATCAAAGACTTCACAGGCGTCGACGATCCCTACGAAGAACCGCTGAAGCCGGACCTGCGTATCGATACTACCAACCAGAGTGTGGAGGAATCGGTGAAAATTGTTATTGAGGCCATCGTTAAGGAGTAGGGAGTAGGGCAAAGGGATGAGGGAGTGAGAGGGCGAGGGAGCGAGGGAGAGAGGGAACGAGGGAGAGAGGGAGTAAGAAGTAAGGAGTAGAGTGACTTGTCCTGAAATAGGTTTACAGAATTAGTAAACTAAAATCAGGATTA
>CAZGOR010000108.1:0-10895 GCA_964527875.1 uncultured Bacteroides sp.
AGCAATTACATTACCATATATGAGGATGTCGGGGGACTTGAGATTAACGCAAACATTTTTATGAATGGTTATAAGGTGGGGCAAGTCAGTGATATCTCTTTTAATGATGACCGGAGTGGTAACCTTACGGTCATACTTGAAATTGACAAAGACCATAAAATTCCTTTAAATTCTGTTGCAGAAATACACAGTGTGGATCTTTTAGGGACAAAAGCCATTAGTATCATTCAAACAGAATCTGATCAGTACCATGATAACGGGGATACACTGGCCACTGCTTTTCAACCAGCACTGCAGAAAAAAATCGAGGAACAGATTATACCTTTAAAAGATAAAGCTGAAAAACTTATTGTGACTGTTGATTCTGTTTTACAGAATCTGAATGATATCTTTGATGAAAAGACAAGCACTGCACTGCAAAAATCTGTTTACAATATTGAAGAATCCACTGACCAACTGGATGAAATGCTTTCTCCTGATGGTAAACTCACAAAAATGGTCGGTCATATTGAATCAATTACAATGAATATTAAAAATAATAATGATGATATTTCCAAAGCTATTTCAAATCTTTCTGCTATATCAGATTCAATTGCCAGTTCTGATCTTAAATCCGCGATTACACGTACCAATGAGACACTTGAGCAAACTTATGAAATATTGCGAAAGATAAATGAAGGAGAAGGTACGATCGGATTGTTGGTTAATAACGACTCCCTTTATAATAATCTTGAGGCCTTATCAAAAGATCTTGACATATTAATGACCGATCTGAAGGAAAATCCGGAAAAATACATCAACGTCTCTGTGTTTGGAAGATCAAATAAAAAAAATAAAACAACAAACTGAATTTTCAATTTCCGAATTACAATCCACTTTTTTGGAGTTATTAAATTTGATTAAAAGTTATTTTTCGTTGATAAAAAAAAAAGGAAAATTTTGTTTAATGAATTTTTCCTTCAATTAATAAATAATAAACATTTAGTTAACAATTTCTTAAGATATCTTGATATTATTTAATTTATAATAAGCATCTTATGACTTTTTTTATTTTTTTAAAAATTTTAAAAACCTGATAATAAAATCCATATAATTTTTTTTAAAAAATCAAGTCCCGAATCACTTTTTTTTTATTTTTTTTTTCACAATATTAGCTAAAGTAAAAATATATAACTTAACCTAAAACTTACCTGATTAAATGCATGAAGAGGTCTGGAACCGATGCTTAAAGGTTATCAAAGATAACGTACCTTCAATTAGCTTTAGAACCTGGTTTGAACCAATAATTCCCGTAAAACTGGATAAGAATGTTCTCACCATTCAGGTTCCTAGTCCATTTTTCTATGAATACCTCGAGGAGCAATATATTGATATTCTTCGAAAGGTTCTTCGCAAAGAGCTTGGTTTTGATGCAAAGCTTGAGTATAACGTTGTCATGGAAAATAACGGACAATCAAATTCCAAACCTTATACTGTAAAACTTCCTGCCAGGAGCCAGCGGGAGATAAGAAATACACCTGTATCTGTGCCTATTGATACTGAGGGAACAGCCATCAAGAATCCATTTGTAATTCCCGGACTTAAAAAATTAGATATTGATCCCCAACTGAATTCAGAATATTCATTCACCAATTTCATCGAGGGTGATTGTAACAGGCTTGCCCGTTCAGCTGGATTCGCTGTTGCCAATAATCCTGGCGGAACTGCTTTCAATCCATTGTTGATCTATGGAGATTCAGGATTGGGTAAAACACATCTCGCTCAGGCTATTGGAATTCAAGTTAAGGAAAAGTTTCCTGAAAAAACTGTTTTGTATGTAAATGCAACGAAATTTCAAACACAGTTTGTCGACTCAATCAGGAACAATAATAAAAATGATTTCCTGCACTTCTACCAGATGATTGATGTACTGATCATTGATGATGTGCATGAGTTTGCAGGAAAGGAAAAAACACAGGATACTTTTTTTCATATCTTTAATCATTTGCACCAGTCCGGTAAGCAACTGATACTTACATCAGATAAGCCACCTGTTGAATTGCAGGGGCTGGAACAAAGACTTTTATCCCGTTTTAAGTGGGGTCTTTCAGCTGATCTTCAAAATCCTGATTTTGAAACAAGGATAGCAATCTTAAAACAAAAAACATACAAGGACGGGATTGAACTTCCTGACGATGTGCTTGAATATATTGCCACCCACATCTCAGACAATATAAGGGAACTTGAAGGTGCTTTGATCTCATTGCTAGCACAGTCAACACTGAATAAAAAAGATATTACCCTGGAACTTACCAAGGATATGATCGATAAATTGATAAAAAATACAAAAAGGGAAATTTCAATCGATTATATTCAAAAAGTTGTTTGCAACTATTTCAGTATACCAATGGATCAAATCCAGTCAAAAACAAGAAAACGTGAAATAGTTCAGGCCAGGCAGGTAGCTATGTTCTTCTCAAAAAACATGACAAAAGCCTCCCTTTCAACCATTGGCTCACAGATAGGAGGTAAAGATCATGCCACTGTACTACATGCCTGTAAAACTGTTAATAACCTGATGGAAACAGATAAACGATTTCGCCTGCAGGTTGATGAAATTGAAAAAAAATTAAAAATCTGATAAAAAAACAGGTTCAATTTTGAACCTGTTTTTTTTTAAATTTCTGAATAATTTGATTCAGATCATTATATGATCAATTCCTCCGGCATATCCAGATATATTAAAAACACAGATGAATATCTCAGCATAGCAGGAACTTCAAAGGGATTATACAAAGAAAAGGGAAGTAAATTCATTGCCTATGCCTATCCTGTCAATAGTAGTGAGCAAATCAACGACATTTTAACCAGGCTAAAAAAGGAACATCACGATGCACGCCACCATTGTTATGCCTACGTTCTTGGATTCGACAGGGACGAATATCGTGTTTATGATAATGGTGAACCAGCAAATACTGCCGGAAAACCTATCCTCAACCAGATAAACTCAAGAAAATTAACAAATGTAATTGTAGTAGTCATCAGATATTTCGGAGGCATAATGCTGGGAAAAGGGGGTTTAATCAGGGCATATAAACAGGCAGCTGACAATGCACTCCAAAATGCTTCTATTGTAAAAATGACACAAAAAGAAATCTACCGGCTCTGCTTTGATTTACAGCACATAAACAATGTTATGAAAACCATTGGAGAATCGCAGATGGAAGTGATCTCTCAAAAATTTGAACAGCTATCTGAAATTAAAATAAGCATAAGGAAAAACAATGCTTCTGATATTATCAATAAATTCAGGATGATTGATGACATTAAGATTGAATACCTTGGGAATGAATAAGGTTAAACAATTATTTATGAAATATTATTAACAATCAATTTATATATCATTTCAGGTAATTAATTTTATCATCATAAATTTTTATAAAACAACTCATAAACAATAAAAATATGGTTGGTAAGAGCTTGATTTCAATAAATGACTATTCTAAGAATAATTATTTGCATATCCTGAAACTCGCTGCTGAGTTTGAAAAAAATCCAAAGCAAAACATGATGCAGGGATATGTGGTTGCAACTTTATTTTTTGAACCTTCGACAAGGACAAGGTTAAGTTTTGAAAGTGCAGTGAACCGACTGGGTGGCAAGGTGATTGGATTTACGGATGCAGGAGTGACCAGTGCTACAAAAGGAGAAACCCTTCATGACACCATCAAAATGGTTCATAATTACTGCGATCTGATCGTCATGAGACATCCGCTGGAAGGTAGTGCAAAATATGCCAGTGAAATATCCAAAGTTCCTGTAATCAATGCTGGTGATGGAGCCAACCAGCATCCATCACAGACACTCCTCGACATGTATTCCATTAAAAAGACACAAAACACGCTGGATGATCTGAACATATTTTTAGTTGGTGATCTGAAATATGGGCGGACAGTACATTCACTGCTTATGGCCATGTCAAAATTCAGGACAACTTTCAATTTTATCTCACCCGATGAATTAAAAATGCCGAATGAATATAAGTTGTATCTCGACAGCCTTAACTTAAAATATTATGAGCATAAAGATTTCACGGACATCATTTCTCATGCAGATATCATATACATGACCAGGGTACAAAAAGAACGTTTTTCTGATCCGATTGAATATGAAAAAGTTAAAAACGCCTATGTGTTGAGAAACAGCATGCTGGCCAATACAAAAGATACGGTAAAAATACTTCATCCTTTGCCAAGAGTGAATGAAATCCATGAGGATGTGGATGAAAATGAAAAAGCCTATTATTTTACACAGGCCCTGAATGGAGTTTATACAAGAATGGCCATCATTACATCAATTCTGGGACTGAAATAATAAGGGATAATCTCAAAACAACTATAAAAGGTTATTATGAACTCACGTCAATGATAGAAAACCATGAATAAAAAAACACAACTTGTTGTCAGTGCCATTAAAGATGGAACAGTAATTGATCATATCCCGGCAAAACTTTTATTCAATGTGATCAACATCCTGGGATTAGCTAAAATTGAAAATCAAATCACCTTTGGCACCAATCTGGAGAGCCAAAAGCTTGGAAAAAAAGCGATCATTAAGCTGAGCGAAGTTTTTTTCAGGAAAGATGATCTTGACCGTATTGCACTGGTCGCACCCCAGGCAAAAATTAATGTGATCAGAGAATACGAAGTCGTGGAAAAAAAAATAGTGGAAGTACCCGATTATATTGAGGGAATCGTAAAATGTGTTAATCCTGTCTGTATAACCAATAATCAACCGATCAGAACCAAATTTGAAGTGATTTCAAAACAACCCGTCTCACTAAGGTGCCATTATTGTGAGAAAATTACTGATTTTGATAACCTGGTAATTATTTCCCCAAGATAAGGTCAATTCACTGTCTTCCTGATTTTATCGATATATCTTACGATCTGTTCATCTTTACGAATGTTTCTGTAAGCAAGGAATGTAAGGATAATGCAGATGACAGGATATAAAGCTGCGAGCTGCAAACTGGATTCAAGAGGTTCTGTTTTCCTGAAAATAAAAGACAGATAGTAATATGCCAGGCCAACTAATCCAAGAAGAAGTAATATGTTGAGCATGCATATCCTGGCCTGTAACACCCTTTTTTTAAAAGTCAAAATAGAAACAATATATAAAAGGATGATGACAGATATGAGAATGATGACAGGTATCGTTTTTATGATTATTTTTCCGTTTTCAGCTTCAAATAATCCCGTGCTTTTAAATACCAGCAACTTATTGCTATCTGCAAATATTTCTGTAATAGGAGAAAATAACAGTAATACAGCAAGAACCAGGGAAACTAACAGGTATAAAGTCTGAATTCGCTGGAGCATAATTTTATTGACCCCCAAGAATTAAAGGTAATCCTTTTTCCCCGCTGCCAACAACAATCACTTTTGTATTCGGAGATTCAGCAATTTTTAGTGTTGCTTCTATTCCCCGAAGTGTAATGATTCTATCCGTAAGACTGGCACTTATCGTCCTGTTGTAATTGGCAATGCCCCGAGCTTCTATGAGTTTACGCTCAGCCTCAAGTTTTTCCCTCTCATTGATAAAAGTCATTGCAAGTGCTTCCTGTTCTCTAGTCAGTTTATTTTCTATAGCCGCTTTGATATCTGTTGGTAAATTAATAGATCGGATCAGCAGGGCACGCATATCAATGAAATTATCCTGCAATATAGTCTTTGTTTCATCAATAATTGTTATTTCAACTTCATTTCTCTTTGTCGAATAGATCTCTTCCGCAGTATACCGTCCGGTTACTTTCCTCACAGATGAACGAACTTCCGGAACAATAAGCGTGTTCACATAATTAACCCCGAAAATTTCATGAAGATCTCCAATTTTATTATGGATGGGATTGAAACGGACTGTAATATCCACATTTATAGACAAGCCGTTTTTATCAAGTACATCCATTGTTTCTTCCCTTTGCTGTTCCTTAACGTCATATTTGAAAATAACATTCCACGGAGCAACAATAACCAAACCTGGTTGCCTGATATTTTCCTTATCCAGCTTTCCACTGATGGTTAAAAAGACTACTCCGCGTTCTCCCGGTTTGATAACGTGAAACATCCGGTTTCCGAAAATCAAAAGAAAAATCATAATGGCAACAGCAGTAATAATAATAGTAACTCTTTGTTTTTTCATAATAATCAATTTCAGTGTGGAATAACAAAAATACATCATTTTTAGGAGTAAAGGAGATTCAATAAGAATTATTATGGTTAATAAATCATTAGCAGTTGATATATAAATATTTAATAAATTTGTATCAGTGACTTTTTGATCCTGGCTAAAAGCAGAGCTATATAATGGAGAAAAACGTTCAACAGTTAAAAGCTTTGATCACACTCCTTGAAGATCCCAGTGAGGATATTTTCAGGATGGTATCATCAAGCATATTGGAGCAGGGACCGGCTGTGATCCCCGAGCTGGAGAAGGCGTGGGAGAATTCCATGGATCAGTTTTACCAGGAAAGAATTGAAACCTTAATTCAAAAGATACATAAAGGCAATACGATTAAGGAATTTAAGATATGGATAAGATCGGATTATGAAGATCTTCTTGAAGGAGCCTGGTGTATTGCCAGGTTTCAGTTTCCCGATCTGACTTATGATGAAGTGAATGAGCCGCTTGAAAGAATAAAGAAAGATGTATGGCTTGAGTTGAATGAGAATCTTACAGCGTTAGAAAAAATCAAAGTTATTAACCATATCTTTTTCGAAATTCACGGTTTCTCAATAAATACTTCTAATTTATATAATCCGCAAAACTTATTTATTAACCAGGTCATCGAAAAAAAGAGAGGCAATCCCATATCCATAGCAATGCTGTATCTGGTCATTGCTCAAAAAATGGGATTGCCTGTTTTTGGTGTTAATCTGCCCAAGAACCTGTTCCTGGGTTACAGAGATGATCAGGGATTAATGGATATATTTGATGATCAGAGAGATAAGACCTTATTTTATATAAATCCTTACAATAAGGGCACCATATCAGGAAGGAAAGAGATTGAATATTATTTACTGCGTCAAGAGTTTGAACTCCAAAAATCCTATTTCCTGCCATGTACTAACCTTGATATCATCAAGCGATTTGTATATAACCTGATCAATTCTTATGAGCGTTTGGGATATCATGATAAGATTATTCTGTTTAAAGAAGTTCTTCAGTTCTTTCCCGGGGAATGAAGTATTTTCAGACTTTATAATAAGATCTGTACCAGGAAATAAAGCGTTTTACGCCTTCCTTTACCGGGGTTGAGGGGCGAAAATTGAATTCACTGAACAGGTTATCGGTATCTGCCCATGTCCTGGCCACATCTCCTGGCTGAATTGGCTCAAATCTCATTTTTGCAGTCAATCCAAGGACCTCTTCAATGGCTTTTATAAAATCCATTAAATTTACAGGCTTATTATTGCCGATATTATATAATCTGTAAGGAGCACGAGATGCAGATGGGTCAGGATGTTTTCCACCCCAGCCGGGAAAACCTTTTGGTGGTGAATCAATCATTCTTGAGATACCCTCGACGATATCATCAATATAAGTAAAATCACGTTCCATATTTCCATGATTAAAAACATTGATTGGCTCACCGGCCAGAATAGATTTGGTGAAGATAAACAATGCCATATCCGGCCTTCCCCATGGTCCATAAACGGTAAAAAAACGCAATCCTGTGGAAGGTATCCCGAAAAGGTGACTATAGGAATGGGCCATCAGTTCATTGGCTTTTTTACTTGCACCATATAAACTAACAGGATGATCGACATTCTGCTTTACTGAAAATGGCATTTCTTCATTCATGCCATATACACTTGAGGAGCTTGCAAAAATTAAATGCCGGACAGGAAAATGCCGGCATGCTTCAAGAATATTAATAAAACCTTCAATATTACTACTGATATATGTATGTGGATGATTCAGGCTGTATCGGACACCTGCCTGGGCTGCCAGATGAATAACACAGTCAAATGTTTTGGCTTTGAAGAGGTTTAGCAAATTTGCCTGGTCAGTAAGATCCAGTTTGATAAAATGGTAATGAGGGTATTTCTGACTGGTAACTTCTTTTCCATTCCCGATCATCTTTCTTGAAATGCCTGTTTCTTCCAGCCGTGAATATTTCAGGTTTATATCATAGTATTCATTGATATTGTCCATGCCCCAGACATGGTAGCCTTTTTCTAGAAGAAGCCGGGCAAGATGAAAGCCAATAAAACCGGCAGTTCCAGTGATTAATACCTTCATAAATATAATATCTTATTTCGCATAGCTGATCGATCTAGTCTCCCTGATCACTGTAATTTTAACCTGACCAGGATATGTCATTTCATCCTGGATTTTTTTAGCTATATCATTTGAAAGATTTTCGGCCTCTTTATCGGAGACTTTTTCACTGCCAACGATTACTCTGAGTTCCCGTCCCGCCTGAATGGCATATGTTTTATTGACTCCCGGATATGATAGAGCCAGAGCTTCAATATCCTTTAATCTTTTAATATATGATTCTACTATTTCTCTCCTGGCCCCTGGCCGTGCTCCGGAAATAGCATCACATGCCTGAACGATTGGTGCTATGAGTGTTGTCATTTCTATTTCATCGTGATGCGAGCCAATCGCGTTGCATATTTCATCTCTTTCCTTAAATTTTTCAGCAAGTTTCATTCCGAGAACAGCATGTGGTAACTCGGGTTCATCATCAGGAACTTTTCCAATATCATGTAAAAGCCCTGCTCTTTTCGCATGTTTTGCATTCAAACCAAGTTCTGCAGCCATTATCGCACAAAGGTTCGCTACTTCCCGGGAATGCTGAAGGAGATTTTGTCCGTATGAAGATCTGTATTTCATCTTTCCAATGAGCCTGATCAGTTCCGGATGTAATCCATGGATACCCAGATCAATGGCAGTACGTTTCCCGATCTCAATGATTTCTTCCTCGATCTGCTTTTCAGTCTTTTGCACAACTTCTTCAATCCTCGCAGGGTGGATACGCCCGTCAGTTACCAGTTGATGAAGAGCCAGTCGGGCGATCTCACGTCTTACCGGATCAAATCCCGAAAGAATGATCGCTTCAGGTGTATCATCAACAATAATTTCAATACCTGTAACAGCTTCTAACGCACGAATATTTCTACCTTCCCTGCCAATGATACGACCCTTGATCTCATCACTGTCAATATTGAATACTGTAACAGAATTTTCAATTGCTGTTTCAGTTGATACACGCTGAATCGTATTTACAATTATATTTTTAGCCTCCCTGTTAGCCGTCATTTTCGCTTCATCCATAATATCGTTAATAAATGACATTGCTTGTGTTTTGGCTTCGTCTTTCAGAGAATCAATAAGTTGCTGCCGGGCTTCGTCTGCCGATAATCCTGATATGGCTTCAAGCTGTTCAACCTGTTGCACATGAATTTTTTCAAGATCTTCCTTACGCTTTTCAATAATTTCCAGTTGATTATCCAGATTCTCCCTGATGGCTTCAAGTTCTTTGTTTTTCCTCTGTATTTCCTCAAATTTTGAAGAAATCATAGCTTCACGTTGCTTCAATTTGTTTTCAATACCAACAATCTTTTGATTCTTTTCATTGATTACTTTTTCATGTTCTGATTTCAATTGAAGAAACTTTTCTTTAGCCTGGAGTATTTTATCCTTCTTTATGACTTCTGCCTCTGCTTCAGCTTCTCTGATAATGTTTGTACTTTTTTGTCTTAAATACTGCTGATAAGCAAAATAGGTAATCAATAATCCGGCAATAAACGATACAACACCTATAATGATATTAACAACCATAACCTGTATATTTTAAGTTTAATTAAATTATTATATTTTTCATCATAAAAACGATTACTCTAAAGCTTATAACAAATTGTTTAGATTAATCTTTTTGAATTTTTAACCACAAAGGAACACAAAGTAAAGCATGAAGTAACACAAAGGGAGTCTGAATATGAACCTTTGAGTTCCTTAGAAACAACCTTTGTGTACCTTTGTGGTTTAATTCATAATAGCTTTTCAGGTACAGATTCTTATGATGATCCTTATTATATATGGATTCTGTCTGAATCCCGAAATGATCTGAATGATCCAAAAATGGATCTGATCATCAGAGTTTTTAATTGATCATCATATAAAAAAAAACCCGCATGCTTCCTCAAGATTTAAAAAAACCCCTACTAAACATGGGTGGGAACGCCACATGATCTCGAACGTCCACTGTCCCTAAGGAATCCCGACAATGCCGGAATTGAGGCCTGCTCTAAACCACGCGAGCTTATTCCCAATTTAAAAAATGTTGAGTTTCAAAAATATTTGAAGAAACAATGCGGGTTAAATCTCTAATATGTTAAAGAACGTATATTACTCCTTGTTCAATATTGAATCCAGTTCTGTATTAAGTTCCCTGATTTCCTCCATTACCACTTGCATATTATTTTTTTCTTCCAGATCCAATACCTTGATCACATATTGCAACGCGGCCATTGCCAGAAAATCCTGTGCATCCTTATCAATATACTTCTGTTTATATTGTAATATTTTTTCATTAATTAATCTGGCTGCACTTCTTATCTTTTCTTCATCCTTTCTTTCAATCTTCAACGGATAATAGCGATCAGCAATGTTTATTCTGATTGACAGTTTATCATTCATTAATAGTATTAAAAATATTTTATCTGTTTAAAAGAGCAATACATCGGTCGATCTCCCGCACCATCCTGTTAACTTTTAACCTGGCATCATTCATATTAGTGCTTGATGCCATGATCGTTTTAGCTATCTTGAGTTTATCGTATTTTGTTTGTATGTCGTCAAGGTTCTGCTGAGCCGTTTTAACTCTCTCCTTTAAATCCTGATTC
>CAZGOR010000109.1:0-2687 GCA_964527875.1 uncultured Bacteroides sp.
AACTATCAGACATCGGATCATCATAATGCTGTCCTGTATGCACAATCATTTCTTCATGCTCCTTCCTGAGAACTGCCGAAAGCGGCGCCAATTTGATAAACTGCGGTCTTGCACCGACGACTGAAAAAACTTTCATTGCATAAGAAAATTAAATTTAGGTGATATATAAATTTAGTATTTTCATACAATATTTAGTTATTGGAATACTGGAAGAACGGAATATTGGAATGTTGAATGATCGTGAATTTGTGTGTTTGTGTATTGAGTTACTACCTGTCGATAACCGGCAGTAATTCCATACCCTTATACCCAATACTCACTCACCCTAATTTACCAATATACCAATTCACCAATTTACTATTCTTCCATTATTCCATTCTTCTAACCAGACACGTGATAATTTCACCGATAAAAAACTTATGAAAGTCTTTCGTCGGATAATTTTCATTAATAATCTGCTGTATATGGAAATTTTCTTCCCTGAACCGGTCTGAATAAAGTTTTTTACATTCAAGCACAAGCCTGGCCTGTTCATAATATATTCCTCCATTATCCAAAAAGAGTGGTTTCAGGCCAGTATCTTTTATTTTGTCTGTATCCCTACCTGATTTTGTGCCACAGTAATCCAGTATATCTCTTTCCTGTTCAGTAAAAAAGCACAATGTATAAATATCACTGTTATCTATAAATCTGTATGTATACCTCTGTGGCCTGACGAAACAAATGGCTATCGGTTTGTTCCATAATATACCCACCGTCCCCCAGCTAGCCGTCATGGTATTGAATGATTCCCGGCCTGCCACGTGAAATGCTCCGGGGGAGCAAATTTCACTGTGGTTCCCGGCTGTGATCAACATCCAGTCATCATCCAGGATGTGGAAAAAATTATCCATAAGCTTTTTTGGGTGAATTAATGAAAATTTATCTTTCTGTTTTTGCATGATACTATTATTAATCAATAAACACCAAATATCAATATAAAAAACCAAATAGCCATAAAGGGACTTTCCTTCCAAAACCTATTTCAATATTATCTGCTGCAATCCATGCCTCGTCAAATTCAGCTATTTGTTTAACACCTTTTTTTCGTCTTATATTTAATCTTTTTCAAATTGAAACAAGTGAATTCTGAATTTTACTTATGATATGCCTGTATTCATGTTTCGTACAAGCAAGTATTTTATTAGCACAACCATCAGGCTATTCCCTTTTAAATAATTTTCCTAAATTAGGCTGTTATAAAAAAATAACATCTTTTATCTCGACTGTTTACAACCCGATGCAGAATCAACTCATAATCTGAAAAATAGCAATCTGTATGAGCAAGAAGCACATTGACAAACCAACTGTCGGATATTTATTGCTTAAGAACTATAATAACTTCTGCAGTTGTCTGTTTTACAGGAAGATCCAGGTAGTCAACAAACACCTGATACCAAAGGGCAAGCCAATCATCTTTGCACCCAATCACCAGAATGCAGTCATGGATGCTCTTGCCGTTGTGAAAACGTCGGGAACAAGTCCTGTTTTCCTGGCCCGTGCGGATGCTTTCAGGCAACCTTTTGTTGAACGGCTTCTTAACTTTTTCCAGATGCTTCCGGTTTACCGGCAGAGAGATGGAACAAGTGAACTCGTGAAAAATGAAGAGATTTTTGATATTACTGTCGGTGTTCTGACACGCGGGAATGTTCTGTGTCTTATGCCTGAGGGCAATCATGGGAACAAGAGGAAACTACGTCCGCTGGTAAAAGGGATGTTCCGGATCGCTTTCCGTGCCCAGAAGTTTTTCGGTCAGGGGGATGCTGTCCAGATCGTTCCTGTAGGCCTTGATTATGAGAAATATACAAATTTCCGGACCAAATTGTTCGTGAATTATGGCAAACCAATCCCGGTAAGTGAGTATTTCAGGGCTTATCAGGACGAACCAGCCAGGGCCATCAACACTCTTCGCAAAAGGCTCTCCGAAGAACTACCCCAGTATATGATCGACATCCGGTCGGAGGAATATTATGATACTTATTTCAGCCTGAGAACAATATATAACAAATCCATGAGGTCGCATCTGAATATTCAGGGGAAGGATCTATACAGCAGGTTCAGGGCAGATAAAGAAATGATCAGGATACTGGAAGAAACGGAGAAGAATGATCCTGAACGGATGCAGTCAATTGCTGACAAGGTACATAGATATACCAAAGGAGTAGATAAATTCGGGTTCCGCGACTGGCTTTTCAGGCGCAACAGTTATTCCTTTCTGATGCTGATCCCTCTTTCAATCCTCATGCTTGTAGCCCTGCCTCTGTTTATCTGCGGACTCATCTTCAATATCATCCCATACCGACTGCCACTCTTGTTGTGTAAAAAATTCAAGGATCCCCAGTTTCACAGTACTGTCAAATTTGTGCTGGGTATGTTTCTCTTCCCGGTTTATTATCTTATCCTTTTCATCCCTGTCTGGATCTTTACCGCTCCCGGTTGGATCAAATGGGCTTTTCTTGCCAGTCTCCCCGTTACCGGCCTCTTCGCACATATATATTATATCTGGTGGAAAAAATTAAGGTCGATGTGGCGATACAGTCTCATGACCATCGCCAGGAATGATCTGCTTCGTAATTTGAAAGAGTTGAGAAAGGATATTCTGAGGTCGGTGGATGATGTCGTTGAAGAAGGAAGTAAATTAGTGAATT
>CAZGOR010000109.1:2787-10891 GCA_964527875.1 uncultured Bacteroides sp.
AATGTAAATTGGTGAATTGGTAGATTGGTGAATTGGTGTGTTTGGGTATGAAGGTGCAAAAGTGTGAAAGTTTGAAAGTAGGAAGGTGGTATAAAGTTAGTCCGGTTGTTAACCGGACACATTCAAAACCGTAGGAAATAGGACAGAAAAGTCCGCCTGTCCCGACAAGTCGGGAGTTTCTAACCGGACACATTCGAAACCGTGGAAGCAGGACAGAAAAGTCCGCCCGCCCATACCAAACGGCACGTTCCTGCCCTAATGAATTCGTTCCCGCCCGGATGACCCGGTCGGACGGGCAGGCAGGCGGGCGGGATTCCTTGTGAGTGTGAAATAAAGTTATGGGAGTGAAACAGTTAAGTCCGGTTTTTAACCGGACACATTCATTAACTTGGGAAACAGTGATCATACACATAACCCTAACTCACACCCATCCCGAGATTTCGCAAATTTTCAATTTGCTGAAATTTCGAGGATCCTCGAAAAACTAGAAATCTGCCATAGGTGGATGCAGTTTTTCGGGACCGAGAACCGAGAACCGAGAACCGGGAACCATTTATCCGGTTTTCAATTTTTATTAATAAATCTCCAGACTTCATGGATTTTATCCGAAAGAGAGGAAAATTTTTATTGTTATTGATTTTGCCTGTTGCAGTCTGGCTTATCATCAATTCAACCGTTAACTGTCATTACCATAAACTACTGAATGGAAAAGTTGTTCAGCATTGTCACCCATTTACACATAATGAAAAGAACAACTCCCCATTCGAAGACCATAACCATAGCGATTCCGAATATTTTATTCTTGATCAAATATCATATATTGTAGCCCTGTTCAGTATTTTCTTTATATTCAGTTCAATAAATTTTACTTACAGGGAAATAATTTATTTCAGAGTATTAATCCTTCCATTAAAAAATTACTGCTTTTCAAATAATTACAGGTCTCCGCCGGTTTTCTGATTCTCCCGGATCATAATCCTGAAGATTCTGATTTATTCAATTGGCAATTAACAAGTACCAGATCGTAACTTGTTAAATATTAGTTTATTATAATTAACAGATAATCGTGAAATATGAACCTGAATTTATTTCAATCAACCTATAATAATGATGATAAAAAACATTAATATATCCATTTTAGTCATAAATCTTTTTCTGTTATACAGTACAAATGCATTATCGCAGGAAAAAACAGACGCCATGTTGTTTGGAGATGTAAAATCCAAATCAACCGGAGAGCATATACCCTTTGCAAACATTATTGTAAAAGGCACCAGAATAGGAACTTCAACAGATGCTACGGGACATTACAAGCTGGCAAATTTGCCGGTCGGGAAAAATATAATTATAGCCAGTGCCGTAGGTTATAAGACACAGGAAAAAGAGGTGGTTATGGAAAGAGGTAAAGCAAAGAACCTGTTTTTTGAACTGGAAGAAGATATTTTAGAATTGGAACAGGTAGTTGTTACAGGTACACGGACAAAACATTATATTAAAGATGTACCTGTGAGAACAGAAGTTATAACCGCCAAGAAAATTGAATCGAAAAATGCCCGTAATCTTTACCAGGTATTTGAAGGTACACCGGGTATAAGGGTGGAACAGCAATGCCAGTTTTGTAATTTTACCATGATAAGGATGCAGGGATTAGGTGCCGAGCATACGCAGGTATTGATAAACGGACAACCTGTATATTCCGGCCTGGCAAGTATTTACGGATTACAGCAAATAGGTACGGTAAATATCGACAGGATAGAGGTCGTTAAGGGGGCAGGTTCTGCCCTGTACGGAAGCAGCGCTGTGGCAGGTGCAATAAACATTATTACCAAAGAACCGGAGTTGTCACCATCAACAACAGTAGATCTGCAATTCGGTAAATATCATACGAACAAATATGATATTTCATCTTCTGTCAGAAATGAGAAAGGGAATCTGGGACTGAACGTATTTGCCCAGAAACTTACCGGCGATGCCATTGATGAAACCTCCGAAGGGATGTCACGTGATCAGGTGAAACAGAAAGACGGGATTTCCGACAGGGTCGCATCGAATCTTAATAATGCCGGATTTGGATTATACATGAATGATATTTTTTTCCGGAATGATAAAATCATACTCCGGGGAAGGTACCTGTACGAAAAACGACAGGGAGGGATTATGAACGATGATTATTATAAAAATCCGCTTACTGACGGCACAGAAAGCATTGTTACCAACAGGTATGAATCAGAATTGTCATATCACATAGCATTCAAAGATCATTCAGATATGGATATTTCCCTGGCGTACGTGAATCATAACAGGGATGCCACCAATGATTCATATTTATGTAATTATATGGAAACGCATCATGACAGTGTGCCGGATTTAAGAAATATGAGACCATATCTGGCTGAGGAACATTCGTTTACATCAACATTGACCTACGGCAGGAAAATCGCGAATCATCAGTTACTGATCGGAACACAAGCATATAACAATAAGCTTGAAGAATCAGGCATGTATGTGGTTGTTGATCCTGAATCGGATTATTTCAGTGAATCATACAGATCCGTAAGTCATAAGTCTGCAATAGAATTCGGTTTCTTTCTCCAGGATGAATGGTCTTTAAATAACAAATTCATCATTGTCCCGGGTATAAGATTGGATAAGCATGATTCAGAAGAAAAATATAAAGCAAGCAAACAAGTTTCCGAAACAAATATATTTCCGGTAACCAGATTTGAAGAAACGAGTGTAAATCCCAGGATTGCTTTAAAATATGATGTTTCAAAAAGAATCACTTTACGGGCAAATACAGGAACAGGTTTTCGTGCTCCTTTCGGATTTTCAGAAGACCTGCATTTATGCAGCGGTTCCCCCAGGATATGGAAATCATCAAACCTGAAGCCTGAAAGATCGGTCAGCTATAATTTCTCGGCTGACTATTACGGATCTCAATTCAGGACAAGTATCAATATATTCAGAACAGATCTGAAAGATAAAATCGGGTTTACGAACGCCGGTGCAGATGTATCATCTTTAGGTTATGATTACCAATGGGAAAACATTGATAATGCTTTTGTACAGGGAATAGAAGCCTCGGCAATGGTACATTTACTGAATAAACTGGAATTAGGTATGGATTTCACGTATAATCTGGGAGAATATAACCACATTCGGGAAGATTGGGAAGCAACGCCATATGCCGAAATGAGCAAACATATTTCACGGTTTCCTAAAACAACCTGTAATATTACAATAGAATATAAACTTAAAAAATGGAATTTTTCTATATCAGGCAACTATCAGGGCAATATGTATATAGATTATTTTAATGAAGATATTGATCCTGCTATCGGTGACCAATCCAAAATTAAAAAAACCAGTCCTTTCATGCTATTCAATACACATGTTTCAGGAAAATTAAATGTTTTCAGATTATATGCAGGAATCAACAATATTTTCGATTATGTTCAGGATGAAAAACATATTGATGATGCAGCGTTCATGTACGCTCCAACATACGGAACCATGTTTTATGGTGGGGTCACGGTCGAGATAAAGCATTGATTTTCAGAAGTTACAATTACCACGAAGGGGTACAACTATAAATAACCACTTGACATTTCAGTATAATATCGTATATTTATCTCAACATTTTTCTAAACAAAAAAATGAAAAAAGAAGAGCTTAAAGAGAAGGTCATCAGCGGGATACAGCAGATCGGCATTGGTGTTCATAATCTCAGGGAGGCCTGGAAATGGTATCGCGAACATTTTGGTGTGGATGTCAGGATCTTTGAGGAAAATGCAATTGCCGAACTGATGCTTCCCTATACAGGTGGTCTGCCGCAGAAGCGCCATGCCGCTCTTGCACTGAATCTGCAGGGAGGAGGCGGTTTCGAGATATGGCAATATACCGAAAGGATACCTGTTGCCCCCAGTCAGGAATTAAAACTTGGTGATCTCGGCATTAATGCTGCAAAGATCAAATCGAAAGATATCCAAGCCACACACGAGTATTTCAAATCCAAAGGCCAGGATGTTAAGAAAATTAGTAAAGATCCATCAGGGAACAAACACTTTTTCATTAAAGATCCATTCAATAACCTGTTCCAGGTCGTTGCCGGGAACGGCTGGTTCAGGAATGAGAAAAAACTGACCGGTGCAACATATGGTGCTGTTATAGGCGTATCAGATATCGATAAGGCCCGTGAATTCTACAGTGGCATCCTCGGGTATGACACAGTGGTATATGATGATGAAAAAAAGTTTGATGATCTTCAGCATGTTGACGGAGGAAACCATATATTCAGGAGAATATTGCTGAAGCACAGTAAAACACTGAAAGGATATTTCAGCAGGCTTTTCGGACCGAGTATGATTGAACTGTTGCAGGTAAAAGACAGAAAGCCGGTCAGGATCTATGCCGGCCGCCAGTGGGGCGATCTGGGCTTTATGCATCTTTGCTATGACGTGACCGGGATGGATGTGCTGAGGAACGAATGTGAGAATAAAGGTTTTCCATTCACGGTCGACTCCACCAAACACCACGATGTGAGTTTTGATATGGGTGAAGCCGCCGGACAATTCTCCTATGTTGAAGATCCCGACGGCACCCTGATCGAATTCGTTGAGACACATAAAATACCCATTATTAAAAAACTAGGCTTGTATATCAACCTGCGCAAAAGAAATCCTGAAAAAGCCCTCCCCGACTGGATGCTGAAGATGCTGAAATTTAATCGCGTTAAGGTATAATAACAAAGCCCGGCTGGTTGCCGGGCTTTGTTCGTAAATTGGTGAATTGGTATATTAAATTGGCGAGTTAGTAAAATCCAACGAGGTCCCTCAGTCGTTTTGCTCCTTCGGGATGACTTGATTCTAAAGACATTTATTATGTTAATAACAACCAACGAATTAACTGTCGGACAACACCCAGCATATAACCTCACGCTCTTGTATAAAGCGTATAGAGTATCGGGACCAGCAGCAATGTTAAAAATGTTGCTACCAGGAGTCCTCCGATAATGGTCCATCCCATTGGTGCCCAGAGGGTGCCGCCGCGGAGTGTGAGGGGCAGGAGCCCGCCAATGGTGGTCAGGGTAGTCAGGATGATCGGTGTAAACCGTGTTTCACCTGCTTCTTTCACTGCTTCCATGATGGGTTTGCCCTCCCGGAGGAGGTTATTTGTATAATCCACAAGGATGATGGAGTTGTTGACCACCACACCAATCAGGCTGATGAAACCAATCCCGGCGGTAAAGGAAAAGGAGTTACCGGTGAAATAGAGTGCGAGCACAGAGCCGATCGCTCCGAGAGGGATTGCCGAAAAAATGATCAGCGGCTGGGTGAATGACCTGAACTGGAGAACCAGGACAGCAAAGATCGCGATCAGGGCAATGATGCTGGCCCTGAACATACCTCCAAAGCTCTCTTCCCGGCTTTCAAGCTCACCAGTGAACTGATAACTGTATCCTTCCGGCCAGGGATATTCATTAAAATGCTGCTCAAGGTGTGATGCGATATCATCAATCAAATATCCTTTCTTAATATCCGCGGTAATGGTTCCGTTCCTGTCCATATCAAAATGAGTAATGACACCAGGGCCTTCCCGGAATTCAATATTTGCCAGTTGTTTCAATGGAATGGCTCTGCCGGTGAGCGATGTGACATAGATTTTGTCAAAATCGCTGATGCGTATTTGCTTTTCAAACGGCAGCCTGAGAACAATACTGTATTCTTTTCCTTTCTTATCCCTGTATTTTGAGATGCCCGCACCCGTAATACAGGTCCTGATCGTCCTGTCAATCTCAAAAACAGGGACTCCAAGCATGCCGGCCTTATCCCTGTTGATATTGAAATAAATGTCGGTACTCTTTTTTTTCAGAATATTATCAATATTAACCACTCCATCGGTTTCCCTCACGAACTGTTCCAGATCGGCTGATATTCGTTTCAGTATATCAAGATCATCACCCGTTATTTTGATTGTCAGCGGTGCTTCAATGGGTGCACCCTGCTCAAATTCCTTTATGTTGATCTGTGCACCCGGATATGTGCTGAAGAGGCTTCTTAATCCGCTGATAAGCATACCAAAACGCTGATTTTCATATTCTTCCAGTTCAACATATATTTCGGCAAAACTTTTTTCGGATTGTTTGGGGAAGGTATTATAATAGATCCTCGGGTTCCCGTGCCCCACGTTGGTGGCATAATGACGCACATCGGGGATGGTATCAAGGATCGTTTCCACATACCTGGCTATCCTGTCTGCCTTTTCGATGTTTGAGCTCTCGGGTGTATCGATCCTGATCATGAACTGTGGTTTTTCAGCTTTGGGGAAAAAGCTGACCCCTACATATTTAAAAAATAACAGTCCGCAACCCATGAATGCTGCCAGGGAAATGAAGATGACCAGCCATTTTCTTTTCAGCGAAAAAGCAAGTGTCTTGCGGTAAGGCCCTTCTATCAACCGCTTCAGTGATGATTTAAGATCCAGGCTGACTCTTCTCCTGCCCCGTGTGGCATTTCCTTTCAGGAACACGCTGGCAAGGTACGGGTTAAGCGACAGGGCAAGGAACAGAGATGCGAGCAATGTAAAAAGCACCGTTACCGGCATGCTTTGTATGAAACGTCCTGCCTTGTCGGGCATTGCAATGATAGGAATAAAAGCCAGCATGGTGGTGGCAGTCGCACTGATGATAGGCCAGGCCAGCTGTTCGCTTCCTTTTATGGCCGCATCCCTCCTGGTATAACCCATGTCCATAAATCTCCCAATATTCTGAACGATCACTATTGAATTATCAACAAGAAGGCCAAGAGAGATCACCAGTCCTGCAATGGATATCTGCTGAAGGCCAAAACCTGACATATCCACAAACCCCAGCCCGACGATGATTGAAAAAGGGATGGCCAGGATAACGATCAATGAAGCCCTGATACCAAGTGATAACAGGATGATCAGGCCTACCAGGATAATCCCCTGCAGGAGATTGCCCAAAAACCCGTTGATTCTGTTATCCACGCTTTCACTCTGGTCAAAAACAGTGATCAGCTCAATATCTTCCTCCAGTAATGAACGGTATGACTCAAAGACAGGCTCTATATCTTTCTTTATACTGAAAATATTATGGTTTTCTTTCTGCTTGACTGTCATGAAGATGCACCTCGTACCATTGTATCTTGCCAGGTAAGTAATATCTTCATAATCAAACCCAACCTCTGCAATATTTTTAAGATAGATCAGCCTTCCCTGGTAGGAGCTGACTATCGTATTCCTGATCTCATCGAGACTTTGATATGCTCCGCTGGTTTTAATATTGAATTCCCTTGAACTTACCTTCACACTTCCTCCGGGAATATTGGCATTATTGCTCAGGATAGACTGTCTCACATGCTCAATGGAAATATTCATCCGGGCCATCTTTTCAATATCGAGGGATATCCTGACTTCCTGGTCCGGAAATGCGAGGATCTCAACCATCTTAATACCATCAATCTTTTCAATATCTTTCTTAAGTTCCTCGGCATGAGCTTCAAGCCTGGAGTATTCTGCCGAATCAGACACCAGTGCCAGCTGAATGATTGCTACGTCCGAGCTGGTCCACTCTATGACATCCATATTATAGATCTCTTCCGGCAGATCACTCCGGATGCTGTTCACCTGCTGAACTACCTCACTAAATTTTTCACCGGCATCCGTATCGAATATAAATTCGATACTTGTGATCACGATCCCATCCCTCACTGATGTCTCAATCCTCTTAATATCATCGAGCTCATTCAGTGCTTCTTCGACAGGTATGGCAATCAGCTGCTCAAGGTCGTACGGATTGCCGCCTGGATATATGATGAGCACGCTTGCCCCCGGAAGCTGCAGCGGCGGATCCTCCGTACGCGGTATTGTCAGAAACGAGGCGATCCCCATGATGATCAGAAGGGCAAAAACAACAATGGTGAACTGGTAGTTGTTGATGGATATTTCCGGTAGCTTCATATTGTTGGTTTTTGTGTGTTCATACTTTTGCACTATTACAGCATCCAAAAACCCAGGTTGGCAACCTGGTTTACTGTTACATCCCTCGTTTTTGAATGTGTCCGGTTAACAACCGGACTTTTCT
>CAZGOR010000110.1:0-10827 GCA_964527875.1 uncultured Bacteroides sp.
TCAGGGTAATTTATGGATTAATACAGCGGGTGATGGATTAATATTTATATGGAATCCGGTAGATGCTTCTGAAGAATTGCAATATGAACATTACCTGGGTAAAAGAATAAGCGACCAGGTCTTTCAATCCTATATTGGCAGAGACGGGACATTATATCTGATAACTGATATCGGTATTAAAATCTTTAATCCTGCCGGGAATGACTTTGACCAGTTTTATATTGAAAAGTTGCCGCTTTATTTCCAGATCATTACCATGATCGGAGATTTGGAAGGGAATTTCTGGTTTGGCACACACCATGACGGTCTGTATAAATATGAGACAGCAAGGGATACTTTTATTTTTTATAATACACGTGATGGATTGGGCCATAATATTGTCAGTACACTTTATGAAGACCGGAAGGGTAATATCTGGGCCGGCACATGGGGCGGTGGTATCACCCGCTTGAGGGGTAACGAACTGAACACCTTCGATATGTCAAACGGATTACCGGATACTAAGATCCGGTGTATAATTGAAGATATCGAAGGCAATTTGCTGATTGGAACCAATGAAAATGGCCTTGCCATATTTAAAGGTGAACATTTCATTACATATTCAACGGATGATGGACTTGTTGATAACCAGATCTGGGCTGTATTGCAGGATAAAACAGGCAAATATTGGTTTGGCACCAATAGCGGAATTACGATATATAATCCTTCTGCTGTCAAATCACAACAATACAGAAATCTAACCTCAGAAAAATATGTAATGGGTAACCAGATCAGGTTTATCAAAGAAGATTTAAACGGACATATATGGATAGGGACGAATGATGCCGGCACCTTTGAATATATACCTTCTGCAGATAAGTTAAATTATAGTTTTTTACTCAACTCTTATAACAGGCAGGGTATTGTTAGTGCAATGGATATTGATCACGATAATAATCTCTGGATTGGAACGATCGATGGTCTGATCTATTATGATATTGATAACAAACAAATTCAAAGACTTACCCAGATACATGGGCTGGCAGGTTCTGATATTTCGGCCGTTTATGCTGACTCCGAAGGTACGGTGTGGGTAGGAGCAAGAGGGGAAGGGTTGACAAAAATTACCGGTGATACTGCTCTTCAGGTGAACCTTGATATCAGTTTTACACCAACCTGTATAACGGAAGATAAACAGGGGTGGATATGGACAGGGACTGAGGGACAGGGTGTTTATGCAATCGCCGGAGATACGGTTACCGCCCATTATTCACGTCAGAATGGTTTGCTGGCCAGCCTTATTACCCTTGTCATAACTGATGATCAGGATAATGTATATTTTGGAACAAACAGGGGATTGAATAAATATTCCAGAAAGGATAATAAAATCTATACTTATACCAGGAAAAACGGATTTACAGGGATTGAAACAAAAAATAATGCAGCTTTCAGGGATGATCTGGGTAATATCTGGTTTGGAACGGTAGCTGGTGTGACCAGGTATAATCCTGGTCTTGAACAACGGCTGAACATAGAACCCCTTACCCATATTATTAAGATGAGAGTGAATCTTGAGGAACGGGAAATGATGCCGGACATGAAACTGAAATATACCGAGAACTCTATCATTTTTGATTTTACAAGTATCTGTCTTACAAATCCTGATGCAGTCAGGTACCAGTATAAAATGGAAGGTGCTGATGTGAACTGGATGCCTGAGACTGAACAAACAACTGCTGTATACCCTGCATTAAAACCGGGGAAATATATCTTTCAGGTAAGAGCCAATAATAGTGACGGAATATGGAATGCTGAGCCAATACAATTTGCTTTTCAGATCAGTCCGCCATTTTATCAGACATGGTGGTTTATCCTGATCTGCATCATTATTGGAGGCGTTTCTATTTTATTGTACATCAAGGTGAGAGAGCGTAATCTGCGGCGGGAGAACAGGATCCTTGAAGAAAAAGTCAGGGAAAGAACGGCAGTTGTCGTAGCCCAGAAAGAAGAACTGGCGCAAAAGAATAAAGATATAACCGATTCTATCCAGTATGCCAAAAGGATCCAGTTTGCTATTCTTCCACCTGTGATTCCCTTCAGGGATACATTTATCCTGTTCAAACCCAAAGATATTGTAAGTGGTGATTTTTACTGGCTCACTGTGAAAGATGAAAGGGAATTTATTGCAGCTGTTGACTGTACCGGACATGGTGTGCCGGGGGCGTTCATGTCAATTATCGGACATAATATGCTTAATAAGATCATCAAGGAATATGGTATCACAAAACCTTCACAAATATTGCAATATCTGGATAAAGAGGTGAACAGTACCCTCAATCCCGGAGATGAGACAGATACAGTAAAGGATGGTATGGACATAACATTGATATGTTATAACAGGAAGGAAAAGCTTCTTGAATTTTCAGGTGCATATAATCCGATCTATATTATAAGGGAAGGTGAGTTAATCGAAACAAAGGGTGACCGGTTTGCCATCGGGAGAACTGTGGGAGATGCTGTGAAAAAGGTTTTTACAAATCATGAAATAAAGATTATGGATGGTGATACGATTTATCTTTTTTCAGACGGTTATGCAGATCAATTCGGGGGCATTAGCGGAAAAAAATTTAAGTCAGGACCCATGAAAGAACTCCTCCTGAATATTCAGGATAAAAACATGGAAGAGCAGAAGGCGATCCTTAACAGTACGATAGAGGCCTGGCGTGGAAATATCGAACAGATTGATGATATTCTGGTTATTGGGAGGAGATTTTGAATCACCCCCCTTGTGGTCCTCCCTCTCTTGCGAGCTACTCTATATACACATCTCTATCTAGCCCAGACAGGATGTGGCCTGTAAACATCATATCAAATTTTTCAAGTCCTTTAATAAATGTGATTAGCCCTATCGAGGTTGTGTTTTATATTTTCTTAACCATCAAGAGGGCCATTATAATTATAGTGTTTACTTGACTCTCTCCCTAACCCCCTCTCTACAAGGCAGACAGGGTGGGGAGGGTTTATACCGGCGCATATTTAATTGCTGTACCATCCCATTTCGGTGCATTATCAATAGCCTGCAAAACTTCAGAGGGTTTATTGATCACGGTCCAGATGTTTCTGTGGATTTCCCTCATAAAACGTTGTTCGATCATCTGTTCGAAAAATTCCAGCAGGGGATCAAAAAAAGCATTTATATTGATGATCACGATAGGAGATAAAATCTTACCGAGTTGCTTCAGTGTAATCATTTCTAATAGTTCCTCCATTGTTCCGACACCACCGGGCATGGCAACCAATGCATCCACATTTTCAGCAAGTTTCTTCTTGCGTTCATGCATATCCTGAACCACCATATGATTGATACCATGATGGCCCCAACCTTGTTCCAGCATAAAGGCAGGGATGATACCGGTTATTTTACCTCCCTTTTCAAGCATGGTATCTGCAAGCTGTCCCATCAATCCAACAGCACCTCCGCCATAATATACATTGATTTGGTGTTGGGCAAATAGTTCACCCAATTCAACAGCTGCATGGAGGTAAACGGGATCTACCTTCTGACTCGATCCGCAAAATACTGAAACACTGTATATCATTGGTTTAAAGCAATGCTTCAAGTTTAGCAACAAATTTGTTTTTAGGGACTGCCCCAACCTGTTTATCAGCAACCTCACCATTCTTGAAAAACAGGACAGTCGGGATATTACGTATCCCAAACCTCATAGTGGTATTTGGGTTGTCATCAACATTAAGCTCTCCCACGACAACCTGGTCTTTGTAATCTTCACCGATCTCTATTACAATGGGACTAACAATTTTGCAGGGACCACACCATTCAGCCCAGAAATCCACTAATACGGTCTTGTCTGACTTCAGAACAACTTCATCAAAATTCCGATCATTTATTTCAAGTGCCATAGTCTTGAGATTAAGAGATAATTATATTGGGTTAAAAATAATGTGTTCGGTTTAATAAAAAAATTTCATGATGAAATATTGGAATAATGGAATAATGGATAACTGGAATATTGGAACAATAGGAACAATTACCATTACTTATGTTTAACTTGTTTATTTAATTATATCCCGGATGACTGTATTTGACAATTATTCCAGGATGGAATGACTAAAAATAAAAATTTAAAATGTCTTAAGATATAAATCCAGATTATTACATATATAAATTATTCATTTTCTTAGCCTTAGCCTCAGACTTGGCTTTTTTTCCTTCAGCAGATTGCGTGCTTAACTGCTGTCAGTTTAAACGGCGATTTATCATTTTACCAACTACTGATTCTAATTCAACTTAAATTCAATTTCCGGGTGGTTTGTCAGGTAATTCAGAAAATCGTCCGTTACTTTGACTTTCTGGCTTCTGGAAAACATTTCTATGCTTAATCTTTCTTCCTGATCATGGATATTGAATCTTAACATTGTTTTCCCTGAATTGGGACCTGTAAATTCTTTCAGCCCTGCGATAATATTTTCTGTAAGGCTGTTCAGCGGGATACGTAACAATATACTTTTAATCATTTCTTCTCTTACATCAGCGAGCATGGTAATATTTTTGATTTTCAGTTCATATTCATTCAGGTTACCAAACTGTTTTGGTTGCACAACAGCCCTGATCATCAATGCATATCCCGGAGTAAAAAAGTTTTTAAAAGTAACATAATCAAGGTTAAACAGAACCAGTCTGTAAGAATCGGTATAATCCTCGATGATGACAGTACCGTACGGTTTATTGTTTCTGGTAAATCCTGACTTGTGCGATCTAACAAGTCCGGCAATAAAGATTTCTGAACCCTCAAGTGGTCTCAGATCTTCCAGGTCTGCCAGGGAATGTGTACAGAATTGTTCCATTTCCAACCTGTAATTATCGAGAGGATGAGCCGTAAGATACATTCCGATCAGTTCTTTTTCCTTGTCAAGTTTGTAAAGCAATGGCCAGTCTTCTGTCTCAGGTATATCCGGTCGGTTAAACTGCAAGTCAGTGGCATCGCCGAAGAGGGTTTGCTGGCTGCTTTGGTTATTATATTGTACCTTATGGCCGTAACGGATGAGATTTTCAACAAAGGGTATTCCTTTTGCATCTTCTGCAAAATATTGTCCCCTATTAATATCCCTGAAGCAATCAAATGCACCTGAAGCTGCAAGAGCTTCAAAGCTTTTTTTGTTGACTGATTGCAAGTCGACACGTTCTGCAAAATCAAAGATATCTTTATACGGGCCGTTTTGATTTCTTTCCTCCAGTATTTTTGAAGCTGCTGATTCGCCTAACCCTTTAATGGCTCCGAGGCCAAATCTGATATTATCATTTTTACTGACAATGAATTTGATCATACTTTCATTGACATCAGGCCCCATAACCGATAATCCCATTCGTTTCGCCTCACTCATAAATACTGTAATTTTTTTGATATCGTTTATATTTCGGCTGAGGACTGCTGCCATAAATTCTGCCGGATAATGGGCTTTTAGCCATGCTGTTTGGTAGGAAACATAGGCATAGCAAGTGGAATGTGATTTGTTGAAAGCATATTGTGCAAAAGCTTCCCAGTCGGTCCAGACTTTCTCGGCAATACGTCTGGTGATATTATTTTTTTCACATCCCTCAAGAAATTTTTCCTTCAGTTCATCCATCATTTTTCTTTTCTTCTTACCCATGGCCTTTCTGAGTGAATCGGCCTGACCACCTGAGAACCCTGCCATGGCCTGGGAGAGGAGCATGACCTGCTCCTGGTAAACGGTTATCCCATAAGTATCTTTAAGATACTTTTCCATAACAGGAAGGTCAAAATGAATATTTTCCTTCCCATGTTTTCTTTTTATATAGCTTGGGATATAGTCCATCGGGCCGGGACGGTATAAAGCATTCATTGCAATAAGGTCTTCGAAACGGTTTGGCTTGAGTTCCCTGAGGTGTTTCTTCATACCATCCGATTCGAACTGGAAAAGGCCTGTTGTATCTCCCCTGCTGTACAGTTCAAAAGTTTTTTTATCATCGAGGGGTATTTTACCGATGTCTATATCTATGCCCTTTGAATTCCTGATTATTTCAATTGCATTTTTGATAATAGAAAGGGTTTTCAGTCCAAGAAAATCCATTTTAAGCATACCCGCCGATTCGACATGGTTACCGTCGAATTGTGTCACAAGCAGTTCTGTTTCCTTTGATTTACAGATTGGTATATATTCAATCAGATCATCTTTTCCGATGATTATTCCGCAGGCATGCAATCCTGTATGTCTGACAGATCCTTCGAGTGTTTCAGCATATTGAAGTGTTTTTTTGATCAGTGGATTACCGGAGTTTCTTGCTTCCTCGAGTTCTTTAACCTCCCTGTATGCTTTCTTGAGTGTGGTACCCGGCCGTTCCGGGACGAGTTTTGCCAGGCGGTCGGCTTCATTCAGTGACAGCTTTTCTATCCTTGCAACATCCCTGATGGCCATTTTAGCAGCCATGGTACCGAAGGTGATGATTTGTGCCACCCTGTTTTTTCCGTATTTTTCCACGACATAATTCAATACAAGGTCTCTGCCCTCTTCATCGAAATCGATATCGATATCAGGTAATGATATACGGTCGGGATTCAGAAAGCGTTCAAACAACAGTCCATATTTTAACGGATCAATATCTGTGATCCAGGCACAATAGGCCACGACGGATCCGGCGGCACTCCCTCTTCCCGGGCCAACAGAAACCCCCATTTCCCTGGCTGCTCTCAGGAAATCCTGCACAATCAGGAAATATCCGGGGTATCCCATTTTCTTAATCACACCAAGTTCATAATCAATGCGTTTCTTTAACTCATCATTGATCTCACCATACCGTTTTTTCGCTCCTTCGTAAGTCAGATGTTGCAAATATTCGTCAGGATCATTAAAACCATCGGGTAAAGGAAAGTCAGGCATGATCGGCTTACTGTTCAGTTCATAGGATTCTACCTTGTTCGCAATTTCGATTGTGTTTTCCAGAGCTTCAGGGATATCAGCAAAGATAGTGTTCATCTCTTCCTGGATCTTGAACCATTCCTGTTTGGTGTACCTTAACCGGCTGGTATCTTCAAGGTCAGTTTGAGTATTCAGACAGATAAGCCGGTCGTGTGCCTCCGCATCTTCCTGGTTAATGAAGTGAACATCATTGGTAGCAATCAGTTTGATATTGTATTTTTTTGCAAAAGCAATGAGCTTATCATTCACGATCTGTTGTTTGGCAAATGTGTCCTGATCAATTGCAGGATCGCCTGTAAAATGTCGCTGTAATTCAAGGTAGAAGTCATCACCAAAGGTGTCGAGAAAATAATGCACGGTCTCATCAGCTTTATCATCCCGGCCGTTCAGGATATAAGTCGGGATCTCTCCACCAAGACAGGCAGTGGCAACAATAAGATCTTCATGGTATTTCGTAAGTAACTCCCTGTCGATCCGGGGTTTATAATAATGACCTTCGATATAAGCAAGAGAAACAAGCTTTACAAGATTATGATAACCTTTTTTGTTCTTTGCCAGCAAGATCAGGTGATACCCGCTGCGGTCATCTTTTTCTGTGGTGTTGAAACGGCTTCTTTTTGCATAATAAACCTCACATCCAATGATGGGTTTGATAGCCCGGCTTTTTGCTTCATTATGAAATTCTTTAGCCCCGAAAAGATTTCCATGGTCAGTTATTGCCATAGCCTTCATTTTGTCCTCTTTTGCTTTATCAAGCATCAGGGGAATACTTGATGCCCCGTCAAGAATAGAATATTGGGTATGGACATGTAAATGTACAAACGGAACCATGATTCTTCGTTTTATGACAATCAGGAGAGTGAAAAACCGGATAGAAATTTTCTCCCCTCGTAAAATTAAGAAATTGAAAAAAGGAAAGGGATGATGTTAATAAAAAATGAATAACTATTTTTATTTGAATAATGACTGAAGTTATTTCAAGTTCTTAATTCCTGAACATAAAAAATATCAGGATTTTCTTTAAAGATATACAGATTTATCTATCTTTGCAGTCCTGATTTCAGGAAGGATTAATACATTAAAATTGAGCGTATGTCTGTAAAAATCAGATTAGCACGTCATGGGAAAAAGAAGTATGCGTATTACCATATTGTAATCGCAGACAGCCGGGCGCCACGGGATGGCAAGTTCATTGAGAAAATCGGAATTTACAATCCTAATACCAATCCTGCCACGATCAATATTGAGTTTGACAAAGCTATGGAGTGGCTTGATAAGGGCGCTCAACCCACCGAAACTGCAAGAGCAATTTTATCTTACAAAGGAATATTGATGAAAAGGCATCTTCTGAGAGGTGTTCAAAAGGGAGCTTTCAGTGAAGAAGAGGCAGATAAAAAGTTTCAGGAATGGATGAAACAAAAAGAAGGAAAGATTGAAGCGAAACGGGAAAAGATTGCCAGGGAAAAACAAGATGCTGTTAAGAAAAGAATTGAACAGGAGGTTAAGATCAAAGAGTCGAGGGAACAGGAGATTATGAAAAAGGCATCGGAGCTGGCTGAGGATGCTGACAAAGAAGCTGAAAAGGAAATGACGGCTGCTACTGCAGAAGAGACTAGGAAAGAAGTGAAGGTTGATGAGCAGGAACCGGAAGCTGTAACTGAGGATGCTAAAAAATCAGGTGAAGTGTCTGAAGAAGAATCAGCAGAGGAGCCGTCCTCAAAAGCTGAAGCACCTGCTGAAGAAAAAAAGGAAAAACCTTCTGAAGCACCTGCCGGAGAGAAAAAGGAAAAACCTTCTGAAGCACCAGCCGGAGAAAAAAAGGAAGAACATTCTGAAACACCTGCTGAAGAAAAAAAGGAAAAACCTTCTGAAGAATCTGCCGGAAAACAAAAAGAAGAACCTTCTGAAGGACCGGATAAGACGGAGGAGAAGGTAACTGCCGGGTCAGATGAGAAACAGAAGCAAGCCAAAGCTGAAGAGAAACCTGCGGCAGAACCTGCTGGTGAGGAACCTGCTGAACAAACACAGGAAGCTGCCGGCAAAACAGAAGGAGAGAAAATGGATGATGCATCCAAGGGTAAAGAACCCCCATCAAAATCTGAAGAAGATTCAGGAAAAGAGAAATCCAAATAAAATAATGGTGCTTTATGACCAGGGATGATTTTACTTTCCTTGGTACGATCGTGAAAACACGTGGTTCTTCGGGTGATCTGATTATCCGGAGTAAAAAAAAGATATTACAAATTAAGAATAACTGGGAGTCAGTTATGGTCGAGATCGACGGCTTGCTGGTTCCCTTTTTTATTTCCGGCTGGAATAATATTTCCGGCAGTAATGAGATTCTCATAACTGTTGAAGACATAGATATACCGGAAAAGGCAGAGAAATTTTCAGGCAGGAAAGTATATATAAATAAGTCAGTTATTGTATTCTCTTCAAATGAATTTTATCCTGATGAGGTAAATGGTTATCTGGTCATTGATATTCATGCAGGTGAAATCGGAAGGATTACCGGTATTGATGAAATACCTGGAAATCCACTGTTTCGTCTGAAATATCATGGGAGAGAAATCCTGATCCCCATACATAAAGATCTGATCATCGAAATAAATGAGAAAAAGAAAATTGTCCGCGTTAATCTGCCAGCTGGATTTCTGGAGATATGACCTGTTCTCCTGAACCAAACATGCAGCATTTCAGATTTAAACAAGTCTTTAAAAAGATTGTTTTAACACCAATAATTATTTAAACTATTCATTATGAGAACAAAATTATTTTCAATTTTCATAACAGTAATTTTTCTTGCATTCACGTTTTCCGTATCGGCGCAAAAAAAAGAAGAAAGAACTGTTGATCCATTCTCTTCTATTGGTATGAGTATTGAAGGCGATGTATATATTTCACAGGGAAGTCCGCAAAAGTTAGTACTTGAAGGTAATGAAGACATCCTTGAAAAGGTGGTAACTGAAGTCAGGAATGGCATGTTAAAAATAAGATTTTCACCACCTTATGTAAGAACAAGAACCTCTGTGAAGGTATGGATCACTGTTCCCGAAATAGATGGACTTCATTTATCGGGATCCGGAAGTATCAATGCAGAAACAGCTATTAAATCAGATGAAATGGAGTTGAAAGTTAGCGGAAGTGGAAAAATAAATATTGATGATCTGACCTGTGATGAAGTTGATGCAGCTATTTCAGGTTCGGGAGATATTAAACTTGGTGGTACAGCAGATGAATTTGAATTGGCCATCAGTGGATCCGGGAGCTGCATAGCCAATCAGTTCCGTGCTGAAGAAGTGAGTATAAGGATTAGTGGATCAGGTAGTTGTAAGATAGATGCTGTAAAAGAACTGGAAGCCGCAATATCCGGGAGCGGATCGGTTTATTATGTTGGTAATCCCATAATAGATGCTGCTGTCTCCGGATCAGGAAAAGTGCGGAAAATGGACTGAATATTAGCAAAAATCCGCGTCTAACCCCGGATTTTTATTTTCTGATTATCTCGATTTCACCCTTTATTCCAAGTTTAATAATAGCAGAAGGTATACCCTTCGTGGAATCATCCTGTCTCCATTTGACGATATAATCCACAGATGATTTAATACCTTCATGTATTGCTTTGAAATTTGCCGGGGCACTTTTCCCGGATATATTAGCTGAAGTAGATACCAGTGGTTTGCCCAATCCGGTGATCAGGTTTTTGCAGAAGTTGTCAGAAGTGATTCTGATACCCACTGAACCATCAGCATGTAACAGGTTGTCAGCGAGATTTTTTCCATCAGGATAAATAATCGTTAAAGGACGATCAGCTATTTCAATCAACTCCCATGATATATCAGGAATATTTATTACGTAGTTATGCAATTTGCCAGGATCATCAAGAAGCAC
>CAZGOR010000111.1:0-10816 GCA_964527875.1 uncultured Bacteroides sp.
CCACCGGGGCCACTATAACCGGTGAAATCATCATCGTTGACAGTAAAGGTATGGGTTGTTTGTGCACCAAGTATACCATAAGAATTTACATTGGCAATCAGCAGATCAATTGTCTCCTCAGTTTCTATTTCCGTATCGTTAGTAAGAACAATACTGATATAAGCAACAGAATCTCCTGCCAGAACCGTCAGTGTTCCGTCTGTTAATGTATAATCAACACCTCCACCGGCAGCTGTTCCTCCCGTAACAAAATAATCAACAGTAACATCCAGACCGGAAACCGCTGATAGTCCAACAGCAACATTGGCAGGTGTCGTGTTTTCCGATCCGTTCGAATTCGCAATTATAAATTCAATCGTGGGTTTAACATCATCATTAATAATTGTATAAGTATGTATAGTATTGGTTCCAAGATTGGCATTGGTTGGATTGGATAAAGTAACCTCAACTGTCTCATGCAATTCATATAACTGATCATCTGTTATTTCAATCTGAATGGTAGTGGATATCTGGTTTGCCGGAACAGTTGCCGTACCGTCTGCCAGAATATAATCTATGCCGTTCACTGCCGTGCCTGCAGTAACAGCATAATCAACTGTGATAGGATTAACCGGATCAATCTCGCTCAATCTGACAGTAAGAAAAACAGGTGAATTGCTTTCATCCCCTGAGGAACCGGAAACTGTAAAGTCAATATCAATGGTATTATCATTATCCTGAATGGTATAAATATGAGTCGAATCCTCACTTAATGTTACTCCCTGTGAAGGTGATGATAATTTAATAATTATTGTCTCGTCTGATTCAGGAGTAGCATCATCAACAATAACAACAGAGATACTGCTTGTTGTATTTCCTGCTGTAATCGTAGTTGTTCCATCAGCCAGGGTGTAATCGTCACCACCTCCGGTTGCAGTACCAGATGGATCGACCGTGTAATCTGCAGTGATATTTTTATTAAGGGGATAATTAACTGATACTTCGACAAGAGCCGGTGTCGTTGATTCATTTCCTGTCGAACCGGATAATGTAAATTGAATAACAGGCCTGAAAATACCAAAAGAAAGATAATATTCATCATTTATATCCAACTGCGAAGTTTCATATCCCTGTGCTGTTTTCGTTAAATTTATTTGTGTGGCTCCGCTTGAAAAGTCACCATCCGCATCCATCCATAAAACATACTCGGTGTATCCTCCGGGCTTATCTGGTAACAGGGTAGTATCAAGTAATACTGTTACTGTACCGACATCTCCTGTTTCATCCATTCTCCATACTCTTTCAATACGTTTGATGGAATCACCAGGCACTTCTGTAGCGGTCCATGTTTCAATACTACCGTTATTATGACCGAAAAGGAGATATTCATTATCATCCAGATCACCGACATTACTGATCTTCACCAAACCAGCCGATTGTGCGGCAGTATGAACATTATCGATATCAACCCTTCCGATGCCTGCAACATCATTGCCATGCTCCGTATCATAAGTAAAACGGTCATTGGCTATCGTAATTTCAGTATAGTACTTTGCAGCAAGATAGTTTTCGATGATAATTCGTTGAGCTTCATTAAGCTCATAATTATAAACAATCACCTCGGCAATATCTCCACTGAAGAAACGGGAGGTTGTAAAAGTTGTACCTGTTCCCAAACCTGCACCGATATAAAAAAGGTTATCAACCGTATTGGGTACAGATGTTGGATTGGAACTTGAAACCTGAGCTCTCTGTATACCATCGGCATAGAAAACATATTCCCCGTACTGAGCGCCTGAAAAGTTAATAAATGTACCTAACTTCCAGTCATTTAAAGTAAAACCGTCATCAAATATCCTGTTTCCATTGTTAAAACGTATGGCAGCATCATACTCCAGGCCATAATGTCTGATTGTTCCTCCGGTTCCCGGTGATTGACCGATAAACAGTCCTGTATTATCATCATCCGCTGTTTCAGTATTTTTGGCCACAAAGAAAACGGTAGCATGACCTGATCCGTTAATGCCCAGGGATTTATTATCACCCAGGTATTCCTGATTTGTATCATCAAACCGAATAACCGGATGGCTATTTATCTGATTTGCAATAAAATCCGGTTCCTGTCCGGGAGCAAGGTTAACAGCATCATTATCGTTTCCGGAAGTATCGATCCAGGTTGTTACAGGATCGCCGTCGTTCAGGTTCAAATGATCCCCTTTCAGCCACAGGGTATTGATAGTATGATCACCTACTCCGCCGGGTCCGGTAAAACCACTATTGTCATTATCACTGATGGTAAAAATATGCTGCAATTGCTGTCCCTGAGATGCATTTGCAGAAGTACCCGTGATATCGAGAATAATCGTTTCTTCCAGTTCAATATCGGAATCGTCATTAATATTTACGGTAATATTCCCGGTCTGATTTCCGGCAGGAATGGTTAACGGGCTGGAGGATATTGTATAATCATTACCTATACCTTCAGTAGCGGTACCCCCGCTGATGATAAAATCAACAGTTACATCAGTAGTTAAGATTTCCGATAACCTGATCTCTATGTTTGCCGTCCCTGCCGATTCCGAACCGTAAGATGAAGTCAGGGAAAATTCAACCGTCGGACCGGTAATTCCTATAGTTAAATAATCTCCATCATTGATGTCCAGCAGGGATATCTGATAATCACTTCCGGTAAGAGTTAAAGGAATTAAAGTAACACCTCCGGTAAAGTCACCATCGGTATCTATCATCAGATAATAGCCGTGATGGCCATCCGGCAATGCCGGGAATAAAGATGTATCGATCGACAATGTCAGATCCCCGACATCTTCCTTTTCATCGAATCTCCATACACGCGTAATGCGTTTCAGTGAATCAGATGGTACCTCCACGTTTATCCATGAATCGATTGCTCCATTATCATGACCAAAAATCAGATATTCGTTATTACCTAAGCCGGTTGGATCACTGATTTTTATGATCCCTGCAGATTGCGCCGCCAAGTGCTGATTATCCGCATCCACCCTGCCTATACCACTCACGTTAAAACCGTGTGTGGTCGGGAATTCATAATAATCAATACCCGCACCGGATATATCAAGATTATATTTTGCCGCGAGATAATTCTCGACCAAAATCCTTTGTGCCTGATTCAGTGTAGTGTTAAAGACAATCAACTCGGCAAGATCACCTCCAAAATGATGATTACCGACAGGAAAAGACGGGACTAATGAACCAATGACCTGACGGGTAATGTATCGAGTTGATTCAAATTCAACCGCGACAATCTGAAACTGGTCATAAGACCAATGGATCGTATTGTCATTCTGAACAAACGGACCATAGGATGCTCCTAAAAGACCATACCTCCCGGCAGTATTTCCATCTCCATTTCCATCAAAACTCCATCCTCTCAGATTAGTTGCTCTTGGATCAAGTGCCACATGAACACCTTCGGCATAGTTACCCCAGGCCTGCCCTAATTCATTGGGATCCTGAAGCACCGAACTGACCCTGTAAACAAGAAACAGGGTGCGGGCATTATAGCTATGATTATTATCCAGGTAATCATTTTCAAACCTGCCGTTAATCCTTACAACCGGCAAATCGTTTATCTCATTCGTTTCATAGGTGGGCCGGTAACTTGCGTTTGATTGTGAAGCATCATGGTTGTTGCCACTTGTGTCAGGCCATTGGATTGAAAGAGCATCCCCGTCCGATAAACCTGTAATATGATCGGCCGCGAGCCATAACTCATTACTTAAACTGTCTCCGACTCCACCCGGACCTGTAAATCCGAAATCACCATCATTATCAATGATTATATATATATGAATATCAGGTGAACCCAGGGTTGCATTGACCGGAGGAGCCTGCAAGGTGATGAGGATCGTTTCAATCGGTTCAATATCATCATCATCTGTAACTGTAAAATCAATCGTTTCACTTAAGGACCCGGAAGGAATGATTATCGATCCATCATTCAGATCATGATCAATATCAATGGTAGCCGTACCACCAACTGTATAATTAACAGTTACATCCAGTGCAGAAATACCTGATAATTCGACCGGGATACTGATTAAAGAAACCGACTCATCATTTTCCGAACTTAAAGAACCAAACTGTACCGTAGGATTTCCATCGTTATCATTAATGGTAAAAACATGAACAATCGGATCGGTGTCGGACAGACTACTATTGGTAGGATTATAAAGTGCAATTTCAATCGTTTCGTCAGTTTCATTAATTGCATCATCTATGATGTCAATAGAAAAAGTACTTGAGATATTCAAAGGTGGAATAGTCACGGTACCTGAATCGAGAGTATAATCCACGCCACCGCCGGAAGCAGTACCACCGGTCACGGCATAATCAACAGTTGTGGGATTAACAGGATCAAATAAGGATGGTGTTATCTGTACTGTAACCTGAGCCGGTGTAACTCCTTCGCCTCCTTCTGAAGTAGCAAGTGAAAAATATATTTTTCTCGGGTTATCATCATCATGGATAGTATAAGTAAGTACATTATTGGTGCCAATATTTATACCTGCAGTTGGATTTGTCAGCGTAACTGTAAAATCCTCATCTTCTTCAGTAACAACATCATTATTCAATGTTATGATGACAGGTTCGGAAGTATTGCCAGCTAAAATAATTGCGGTTGCTGACACGACAGCAGTATAATCTCCCGGTGCGACAGCTGTAACATTCGTTGTATAGTAATCCACACTGACATCAGTAAGAGGGATATAATTCAACAGGACATCCAATGTGGCATTATTAAATTCAAAACCGTCTTGTATACCGGTTGAAAATGATATTGTCGGAACAATAGTACCAACAGCAATATGATACCCCGAAGAAATGTCAATATCATTTACTTCATAAAATTCATCGCTACCCGGTGATGACATTTCATATACCATGGCACCTTCCGAAAAATCACCGTCAGCATCTACCAGAAGAACAAATTTTGTATGCCCCGCACTTCTGGCAGGTAAAAGTGTTGTATCAATGGAAAAGGTAAATGTTCCCAGGTCACCGGTTTCTTCGATTTTCCATTCTCTTGCCAGGCGAAGGATATTATTTCCCGACGCGGGTGCCTCATCAGCAGTCCAGGAACCAATATCTCCGCCGTCGTGGCCATAAAACAGGTATTCCTGGTTAGCATCAAGTGATGAAGGATTATTGATACCAAGTATTTTCCCTGAACGAGCAATGGTATGTGTATTAGAAGCATCCTCCCTGCCTATACCGGCAAGATCATAAGGATTTGTACTCTCAAATGAATAATAATCATTCCCGGCAGCAGATATATCGATATTGTATTTTGAGGAAAGATAATTCTCAACAATAATGCGTTGGGCACTGTTAAGAGTGGTGTTGAACACAATAACTTCAGCGATTTCACCACCAAACTGATGATTTCCAACAGCAAAAGAAGGATATAATGACCCGAGGACCTGCCTGGTTAAAGATTCATCGTTTTCAAATTCAACCGTGATGAGTTCCCATTGATCATATGTCCAGGGAGGATTATTATCGTTTGAAACAAATGCACCATAGCTGTCACTGTTTAATCCGTAACGTGCCTTGGTTACATTCAGGGGGGTTCCGTCGAAACTGAATCCCCGGGGATTACCCACCCGGGGGTCCATGGCAACATGTACACCCTCACCATAATTACCCCAAACCTGCCCTAATTCAGTGTTTTGTTGCAAAGAAGCATTTACGCGGTAAATAACAAATGCAGTTCTTGCATCATAGGAATGATTATTATCCAGAAAATCATCATTCCCATCAAATTGTATGGCTGGTTTTCCATTGACAGCATTGGTGATATACAAAGGACGGTAACCCGATGTCAACTGTGAAGCATTGTGATCGTTTCCGGAAGTATCCGGCCAGGCAACCGAAAGGGTATCTCCACCAGCTAGTCCTGTTATATCATCAGCCCTGAGCCATAACACATTGGTTGTCTGATCCCCTACTCCTCCAGGACCTGTCTGCCCGTATCCGTAAAATAATCCTACGAATAAAATTATAAATCCAAGAATTCCCTTCTTATCTTTCATCTGAACAATTAATCACTTTTCATAAATACGTGCAAATTCAGAAAATTGCCTGCTTCATTGTTTGAGACTTGATTTTTATGCCATAAGTTGCATGAACATTATTGTTCCCAGATATATACATTATTTTAATTGCTGAAAATAATATATTTAATTCATTTGAGGTTAATAATTATAAATAATTAATTAACAGAAGATTATAAATTATCAAATTTCTTTTAGAAATATTTGTGTTTTAGATCATCACGTGAACAGATGATGATCGCCGGTAAGACAGAATTATTGGTATTTTTTTACGTTAACGTATTCTTCAATGCCATTTAAATAAATAAATGGTAAATCAATCAAAATATTTTTCGATTTATTAATCAAACAATTCTTCAAATAATTAAAATTGACATTTCCTCCGTTTGACAAATTAAATAACCGGACTTTTTTAAGAATCCACAACATTTTTTATTAATTCCGTCTAATTAAAATTGGATTCATAATATGCAAAAGAATACAAGAAGCGATAACACTGCGAATAAATTACTGTATTAAATACTTGACTGTATACCATAACATCAGGATTGATATATTACACAGAGATAGTCTTGATTAATATTATAATATGTCCTTGATAACTACATTTGACTCTTCATCAAATTATTAGTATCTTTTCATTATTATTAAATTATATTTTCCTGTTTCTTATCTAACATAATTTTTTCTGCCATGGAATCGAAAATTGAGCAGGGTGGGCTTATTCTACTGATCATGTGTGACAGGCTACAGGTATCTGTTTTTACTGAAAAACTCAGGGGATACGGTTATAATGATATCGAGGTATATTCAGATGGTAAAGCAGCACTTGAGAAGCTGCATGAAATTGAACCTGTTGTTGTTATTACCGATGTTGAACTTAAAGGAGAGTTAAATGGAATTGTAACAGGGAGGAAGATCAGGGATCAGTATGATTTACCGTTGATCTATATGTCAAGACTTCAGGATGAAAAAACTTTTCAGAAAGCGCTTGATACTCACCCACATGCCTTTCTCAATAAACCCGTAAACTGGAATGAACTGAGGATGGCCATTGAGTCTGCAAAATTTAATAATCAGGATAAGGCATCTTTACAAACTGGTACTGATATGTTTATACAACGCCTTGAAGAGGCTCATGTACCTTATCATATCCTTGATACAGACGGCATATTGACCGGTGTAAACAAAGCATGGACAGAGCTGACGGGTTATACGGCAGATGAAGTCAGAGGAAGATGGTTCGGAGATTTTTTATACAGGAACTTTCAGGAAAAGTTCAGACAAGACTTTATGACTATTAGAAAGAAAGGCGTTAGCCATGATCTTGAGTATGACTTTCTGGGAAAAGACATGCAAATCATTACAATATCCCTAACTTGCTTAACTAATACTGACAGATATAGAGATTTTGTCTCCATGTATTGTATTCCGAGTGATATAACAGAGAAAAAAAAGTTACAAAAAAAGCTGAGAGAGAGTGAAGAAAGATTCCGGACATTATTCGAAGAAGCACCTCTGGGTTACCAGTCCCTGGCAGAGAATGGGGGTATCATTTATGTTAACCATGCTTGGTGCAGAATGCTTGGATATGATAAGGAAGAAGTCAACGGAAAATGGTTCGGTGACTTCCTTTCACCTGAAGACCGGGAAAAGTTCAGGCGGAATTTTGCAAGATTAAAACAAATGGGTGTAGCGTACTCTGTTGAATATGAGATGATTAAGAAAGATAAAACAAGTATATATGTATCTATTGATGAAAAGGTTCGGTATGATGGACAAGGTAACTATATTCAATCACACAGTATACTTAAAGAGATAACTGAACAGAAACTTGCGGAGGATGCATTGCTGGAGAATGAAAAGAAATTCCGGAAGCGTGAGAATGAAATCCGCACGATCACCGACAATATACCTGCATTGATTTCATACATAGATGCAAATGGTCGTTACCGCTTCATCAACCGGCAATATGAAAAATGGTTTGGAATACCTTCTGACATGATCATCGGGAAACATTACAAAGAAGTCCTTGGTGAGATTGCATATGAACAGATTAAGGATCATGTTGATAAAGCATTATCAGGCAAGCGGCTAACTTATGATGATGAACTCAGTTACGTTCATGGTGGTACACGATGGATTACTGCCGAATATATTCCGGATTTTGATGATAAAGGCAAAGTTTCAGGTTTTTTTGCCTTGGTCACTGATATAACTGAACGTAAACAGGCAGAAGAGGAGCTTCGGGCGAGTGAAGAACGTTATCGGGGATTAGCGAATAGTATTACCGATATTTTTTTTGCAATGGATAAGGATTTGAAATACACTTTCTGGAACAAGGCAAGTGAAAAGCTTACAGGAATTTCTGAAAGGCAGGCTATTGGAAAGCATCTCCTGGAAATTTTCCCTGATACGTCCCAGATAAGAAAAGTGGAACGTGTTTACAGGGACGTTCTGAAGAAAAGGAAAGCAACAACTTTTACAAATGATTTTACTTTAGGTAATCGTGATTTTGTATTTGAAATAAGTGCCTATCCTGCCGGGGAGGGTATTTCCGTTTTTGTCAAAGACATCACCGAAAGGAAAAAGATCGAATCGGAATTGTATGAATCCAGGCAAATGCTGCAGATTGTACTGGACACGATCCCGGACGGTGTCTTCTGGAAAGACCGCGATTTATTATACCGGGGAGGTAACCGCACATTTCTGAACGCGAACGGATTTAATCATTCCGGGGAAGTTGTTGGTAAGACCGACTATGACCTTCCCTGGAACGAAAAATTGGCGAATGCGTTCCGGGAACAGGATAAAAGGATCATGGAATCAGGTATTCCCGAGTATGATATCCTGGAATCAGTTACACTGGCTAATGAAACACGTTCCTGGGCCAGAACCAATAAGGTACCTATGCGTGACACGGAAGGAAACATTATGGGTATCCTTGGTACCTATGAGGACATCACCGGGCGTAAGCAAACTGAAGAAAAGTTTCAACGTGCTCTTGAACGACTTGATCTGGCAACCAGCGCTGCTCATGTCGGGATCTGGGACTGGGATATCCAAAAGAACATCCTGGAATGGGACGACGAGATGTACAAGATTTACGGCATTCAGAAAGAAGACTTTCCAAGTGCGTATGAAGCCTGGCTAAACGGGCTACATCCCGACGACCGTTCATATAGTGATGAAATTTCGAAAATAGCACGGAGCGGTAAAGGAGAATACCATACTGAATTCCGTATCATCTGGCCGGATGGAAGTATCAGGCATATTGAAGCTCATGGGCAGGTAATACAAGATGAAAATGGCGAACCGCTGAGGATGATCGGGATCAATTTTGACATTACTGACCGGAAAGAGATTGAATCCGAGCTGTTTAACTCAAAACAAATGCTGCAGCTTGTGCTGGATACAATACCAGCCGCAGTCTTCTGGAAAGATCGCGATTTAATATACCTCGGCGGGAATCATGCATTTATGAATGCTGTCGGGTTGAAATCTCCGGAGGAACTTATTGGAAAGATGGATTATGACTTACCATGGGATGAGGATCAGGCAAAATCATTCAGGGAATACGACAAAAAAATAATCGATTCAGGAATTCCCGAATTCGACATCACCGAATCTTTTACCCAGGCCGACGGGACCCATTCATGGGCCAGAACCAATAAGGTACCTATGCGGGATACGGAGGGTAACATCATTGGTATTCTTGGTACTTATGAAGACATCACCGGGCGCAAACAGGCGGAGGAGGCCCTGCGTACCAGTGAAGCCCAGCTGTCCAATGCCATGGAAATTGCCCGGCTGGGATACTGGGAATATGATGTGGCAAAAGACATGTTTACTTTCGACGATCATTTTTATTCAATCTTCCATACTACGGCAGAACAGGTAGGTGGCTATACCATGTCATCTGCCCGTTATACTGAACTTTTTTTATATCCTGAAGACAGGCATTTGTTAGTTGCCGAGATACAGAAAGCACTCGAAGCAACCGATCCTAATTATAGTTGTCAGGTTGAACACCGTGTTCGATACGCGGATGGATCAACCAGCTACATCTCTGTCCGTTATTATATCGTCAAAGATGACCAGGGAAGAACAATAAGAACTTATGGAGTAAACCAGGATATCACCGAACGCAAACAAATTGAACAAGAGCTTCAGGAAAGTGAGGAACGTTATCGCCAGATCTTTCAATATTATCCCATCGGTATAGTTTTAACGAACCAGGATAAAAAATTCATCAGTGTTAATCCTTCTTTTTGTAAAATGTTCGGATATACTGAAGAGGAACTCAAAGGCATGACATTTCTTGACGTTACACATCCGGAGCATCAAGATACCGATAAAGAAAAGATTGACAGCTTATGGCGGGGAAAGATACCTGAATACAGGACTGAGAAGCGCTATATCACCCGGAATGGCAATGTGATATGGGGGAACCTTATTTCAACACTTATCCGGGATCAGGATGATAAACCTCTACGTGCACTTGCCATGATCCAGGATATTACTGACCGGAAAAAAGCTGAAACGGAATTGCTTACCAGCGAAGCAAGGTTTAAAGCATTTATGGATAATCTCCCTGTCATGACCTATATAAAGGATAAGAAAGGGAAATATGTTTATGGTAATAAGGCAAACCTGAAACTTGCAGGTATAACATTAAATCAATTTAGAGATACTGAAGTTTCAGATTATCTTCCCGCTAATCTGGCAAAGTGGATGAAGCA
>CAZGOR010000112.1:0-10684 GCA_964527875.1 uncultured Bacteroides sp.
CGTTGCAGCTTCTTTCAGTGTCGCAGCATTTTTATTAAGAGATACGGTGGCATCCATTTTAAGCCATGTAAATATATTGAGTCTGCTCACAAATCGGAGGTTATAACCCTGGTAACCAGTATTTTTAATAATTCCTTTGCTGTTCAGGTATCCAAAAGAAAGACCGTATCGTGCAATCTCATCGCCACCTTTCACCATCACATTCATACCATACAGTGATGAATTCCTGAAAATAAGTTCCTGCCAGTTTGTGTTGTGCAGGTAATCGATATACCTGTCATCTTCCTTTGTCAGGAATAAAGATGGGTATTCTTCCCTTATATCTTCTTCAAACATCCCGGATGAAAAGAGCACCTCATTCATCAGTGTTTTGTGCTGACCCGCGTTAAGCTGTGGAATTAAATTTGAAGGTGACAGGGAATACCCTGTTCTCATATCTAATTCAATTATTGTTTCTGTCACACTTGGATCGAGTGTTTCGATAATGATGAGCCCGTTTGAGGCTTTTGAACCATAGGCTGCTGTAATGGAAGGATCTTTAATAATGGTTGTTTTAGAAATATCAGAAAGACTTATTCCCAGAAGAGGATTATATTCAAATCCTGCTAAATTTGAACCAAATATACCATGTGAGGTTATTGGAATACCATCTACGATATATAATGGCAGATTCGTTGCGTGCAGTGAATTTACTCCCCGCAAGGCAGTATAAGCCCCACTTCCCGGGATTCCCGACCTGTTGACCACGTTCATTCCCGGCACACGGCCCTGCATGTACTGATCAACAGACAGTACTGCTGATTGATGAATATCTTCGGTGTTTAATTCGGAATGAGATGAAATGATATTTCTCTTTAGTATTTGTTGATCCAAAACAGATAATTGGTCATACCCCGATGAAATATCATTTGCAGTAAGGTATATTGTTAAATTTTTCCTGTTGTTAAGAAAAATCCTTTTCCTTTTATACTCCCCGGTAGGTGAAATAATGATCCAATCTTCACCGGAAGTTGACCTGAGTCTGAATCGACCTGCCTGGTCGGTTACAACAGGAAGCAGACTGGAACCTTCAATACTCACGGTAACATCAGGAACAGGTTGTTTAAGATGCGATAGAACAACACCTTCCACTACCACTGTATCCTGCGCCTGCAATAAAAAAAGATTCAACACAAGAATAGAAATCAAAAGAAAAAATAATTTTCGCTTTGCCAATACTAAAAATTTATCCATCACTCTCAAATTTTTACCTTACTTAACCAGATGGGACAAACTCAATATAATCAATCACCAGTCCATTCAAATGAACATAACCCGGTTCCTTGTATTCAAACCTGATTTTTGCCTTACCATATTCCTGAAGATTTTCGACCCAGCAATCGAAACAGTTATATGCCCCGTCTGGAACATATCTTATCCCTGATACACCATAGTATAATCCATTATTTAAAGTAAACGTATAATAATCAAAAGTTTTTACAAGGTCACCATTGACATATATATTATAAATACCACCTACATTAATATGTGTTCTGATCACCATCAGATATTTCCTGGGTAAAAGGTTTTCCACATTGAACTCAACCGTGTACTTGCCGGCATAATGATATGAAAAATTTACTTTGATGATCGAGTCATTTGAGGCATCTCCAATGTATTCCTGATAAGGTTGATAGGGATCATCACTGAAAACAGATACTTCTTCATTCCATGCATATTTGTTCAGTCCGGTTTGATCCAACAGCCATTCCGCTTCGAATCTCACAGCACCTGTAAACAGGGTATCCGGAATCCTGAAATCAGCATAATTGTATGCATATCCGTTGCTGCAAATTGTTTTTTCAACAGGCTGGTATTCGATAACGACACTGTCACCAAGAATATTTTTGAGCTTTACTGTATCCCTTACTTTTTTTGCAAAATCACTTTCTTCCAGCATATTTTCAAAAACACCATGCTCCAGAAGATTTGGAATCAGAATATCATACTGCCAATCCAGGGGAATATCCCTGTAATCCTGAAATAATGTAAATCCCGGAGACTGTGCCATCTCTGTCAACGCACTATTATAGTCTTCTTCTTTCGGAAATACGACAGTGGCAGTTTTATATCTGAATTCTTCCCTGACAGGAAAAAATTCTTCTTCAAATAGATTAAAGATTTCCGAAACCGTATCATATATTGTATTCCCATTTGGATCAAATCCTATAGGCCTGCTTTTTTCCTTATCCAGGATGATCGAATCCTGACTATCAACATAATTTTTAAATACCGGATTATGTTCTGCATAATATTCATATATATTAGGTCTGGGATATGCCAGCTTACCCATAACAAAATATTTTCCATTGAGATACAAAGGGCTTTCATAATTTAAAGGAATGCCATCCAGGAGTGATTCATTGCCGTAATTTTCAAAAAGAGCAAATTTTTCACCAAAGGTTTGAATCTTCCTTTTTCCCTGAACATTTCCGGATTGAATGAAATGAAGGGAAATGTGATAACTAAGAATCGAAAGTGTCATTTGACCTGTATCAAGAAATCCGGTAAGTGCTTCATCATCAGGAATAAAAATAGTATAAGCATCATCTGTTAAAAACAGTGTATCGTATTCGTATTCTTTTATAAATTGGACAAATAATGACAAATTATCATCGTTTTGAATGGCATCCCATACATTCTGGTTAACAGTTTCAGGTTTGGAATGATAATGGTCATCCCAGTATTTTTCACAGCCACTCAGTAATAGAATGAGAATAATTGCCAGTATATCAGTTTTATATTTCATTTTCCCTTCATTTAAAATGGTTCAAATCTGACATAATCCCATATAAATCTTCCTGGAATCAGTGATCTGATCTCAATAGTATGATCTTCATACTTAAGAAAATTGATTGTTCCAAGTTCAATTCTCGCAAACGGATTGCTAGAACTACCGCCGCTTGCCAGGTTGATGAGTCCCCCGGTTTTTTTCCCATCGATCGTAACTTCGATTAATGCATTATCCGGGTTAAATGCCTCTACTCCCAGGAAGGCTTCATATTTCCCCCGGATAATTTTCGGAAAAGTATATGAAATAACGAAGTCCCCATCTATAAAAAGATAATCGCCACCCCATGCCGGACTTTGTTCATCACCTGTTTCGATAAAAAATAAATCCGCACCTGACCATTTAATTACATTCAGCCACGTAGTATCCTCAATAAGGTACTCACCTGGTTCTTCCCTGTATTCATTTAAAAGGGGTTCTTCATAAAATTCGAAGTTTCGTATTGCCCTCGTAGGCCTCTGTTGCTTTAATACCCGGTTGATAAAGTGAATGGCACCGCTTTGTGTAATGATATTGCTTTCATCATAACAAAACCCCACGAAATCGATAAAAATGGTATCTTTTTGATCAATAATTGTATCAAAAACCTGTTTCCCCTTGTTAATTGCAATATCAAGACCTGTTCCGTTAATATTCAGCGGAATTTCCGAATAAGTCAGATAATTCGTGGAGATACCTACAAAATCATTCAGAAACATACTTTCTGCTAAAATATGATAAGCGGCAAAATTATACAGGGAATTTGATTTGCTTGTATAATCAGTTTTCCCCGGACTGATCGAATCAGCAAGATCATTCACCGAATAAATTTGATGTTTATGAAAAATGGAATCCGGTTCGATTAATAAAGTAAAAGGCTGTGCTTCCACAGTCTCATCTTTAAGATTAATATCTATTGTTTCGTTCAGCCCGGTTATATCAATTAAATCCTTGAAAATTGAAAAATCCTCCTGATTTATTTCAAGCCATTCGTAACTGGTATAAGTAATCGGGATTAATGTACTATTTATAATATGTATATAGCCATTTGATAATTCAATATTGGGTTTAACAACGGGAGCCTGGTTATTTACTTTATAATAGGAAGTATCTGTTTCAATCACAAAAGTTATGGTGAGATAATCGCCGGACAGGGTATATTCAGGAAGTGCCCCGAAAGGAAAATCATTCGAATTGATGCCAAGGTTCACAATATGATACCTGCTCATTTCATAGACATAATCCGGATCATTTAACAAATCACTTAAAGATGAATATTGATCATTACTTTCAATAAATTTGTTCACCGCATTATTGTCCGGCAAAAACAGGGTATAACCGAGTCCCTCGGGATTATACGCGCTTAAGGTTTTAGCAATCCCTCCCCTTTGCAGAATGCTGAAGAAACTGGAATAATCTGCCTCATTTTCAATCATATAATCATAAATAGTCATTTGTTCAACATCTTCGAAACCAGGTTCAATTATCTTTTTATCATCACATGAATAATTTCCCAGTATGATAACAAACAGAATAAATATAAATGCAATTTTTCTCATCTGCTTAGAAATTATAATAAGGATTCTGAACAAGGTTTTTGTTGCGTTCCATTTCCACTTCATAAATTGGTAAATACCATCCTAACGGATTTGTCAGCTTGATAGCTAAAATCCTTTTCTGGGTGGAAGGCACATTCTCTACAATCACTTCGATCAGTTTACTTTTCCGGCTGTAATTGTTTCTTCTTCCCATTCTGAGGAGGTCGAACCACCGTTTTCCTTCAAACGCAAGTTCGATTGCGCGTTCTTTCAATATAGCATCTTCAAAAGCAATAGGCGATTCCGGTAAGCTTAATCCCGGGACATCAACCCTGCTACGTATTTCATTGATGATTTCAAGTGCTTCATCAAAACGATTCAATTGAGACAATGCTTCAGCCTTCATCAATAAAGCATCCGCATAACGATAAACAATCCAGTTACAACTGTATTGATCATAACCGCTTCTTGTTGTTGAACCATCAGGAGCTCTTCCAACATATTTCCAGATGATGTAATCATCTTCTCCATATTTTTTAATGGATGCATCTTCTCCGCGAACCAGCTCGGTTGTAAATTCCCTGGCAAGATATTCCAGCGCTTTTTCACTGGGATCATAATTATAGCTGTATCGCCGGGTTAAGCTATAAGTGCTGTTATTCTGGTTCAGGCTGTTATCAAACTGAAACTCAAAGATTCCCTCCACCGAATTACCCGGATAGAACATTTCAAACCATTTTGCACTTGGCATCAGCTGATATTCTTCTGAAATCTCAATCCTTTCAACATATCTGATGCATTCTTCATAATCAAAGAGCCATAATGAGATATCTGCCATCAGTGCATCGAATGCAGCCTTTGTTGCCCGTCCTTTGATTTCATTTAATGTTTGATAACCATCAGTAGTAGCATATTGTCTTGCCTCATCCAGATCATCAAGAAGCCAATTCAAAATCTGATCTCCATCCGTTTTTGACAAATAGAAATCTGCATCATCATTCTCACTGGGTTCTAAAACAAAAGGCACATCTTTAAAAATCCGTACCAGGTAAAAATAACTTAATCCTCTTAAGAATTTTGCTTCAGCTATTAAGCCCTGAAGATGATAATCGGTAAAAGTGTTGTCTATTTTCTGTACTGCCGGGGCATTTTTTATGACTTCATTACAATAGTTGATGACCTGGTAAAATTTTTCCCAGTTACACATAGAATTTTCAGGGTAGATATTGCCTTCCATTACTTTCTGCTCATCCAGAGATTGATTAATATCTCCTGTAACCATATCAGCCCTTATTTCCCCGTATTTGAATAACGAACCATCCATCCTGGAAAAGGATTCATAAGAGCCCATCACAACAGCCTCAACATCTTCTTTGCTTTTCCAGAATTCTTCCCTTATTAAACCACCAGGTGGTAACTGTTCCATCCAATCTTCACATGAAAACTGAACAGCAAGCATAAGAAAAATCAAAATATGTATACACTTTTTCTTCATTTTTCTAAACCTTAATCATTCATTAAAAACCAATTGACACGCTGAATGTGATCATTTTCGGAGGCGGTGTATTCGCTTCATCAACACCTATCCAGAAAGGATCGCTGGCATCCTGTCCAATCTCAGGATCCTGACCTGAATAATTTGTAAAGGTCATTAATTTACGTCCACTCAGTGCGAAACTTAAATTTCTCAGTCTGAGTCTTTCACACCATTCTCTTTTGAGTCTGTATGCGATAATGACGTTGATCAATCGCAGATAATCCCCATCTTCCACATATCTGTCGGAGCCAAGGTTACTGGCCGGATGATTCATATAAGCCCGTGGCAGCATACCTTCTTCATCCTGTCCCTGTACACGCCATCTGCTTAATACTGCTTTGCTCTGGTTATTTCTGTTATTCATGCCTTCTGTTTCAATGGCAACACCATTGATAATGTCAAAACCAAGGCGGTAGTGAAAATTACAGGTGATGTCCAGATTTTTATACCTCACTGAAGTACCAAATCCACCGATAAAGTCAGGATTACAATCACCAATATATACAACATCATTCAGATCGATTTTTCCGTCATGATTAATATCTTCATAAATGGCATCTCCGCCCTTAAAGGTATATGTTCCAGTATATGACATGGGTATCGGGTTCCCCTCGTTATCATATAATAAATTTCCTTCAACATCTCTTGCCATTGCATCCGCGTCGGTTGGGTAAACACCCAGGTATCTGAATCCGAAAAAGGATCCAATGGGCTCCCCTTCCACAACACGCTGGGGATAATCACCATTACCTATAGAGGTTGATTTTTCGGTATTAAAATTTTCCGGAAGCTCATTAAAAGAATTAATATTTTGTGAGGTATTGAAATTAACAGACCACCTTACATTTTCAGTCCGTATAATTCGCCAGTCCAACATCAGCTCCCAGCCCCTGTTTTCCAGTTTCCCACCGTTGAAAAACTTGAGCTTGCTGAAACCTGACGATCTCGGGATTTCATAATCTGCAAATAAAATGTCTGAAGTAATTTTCTCATATACATCACCTTCAAGATAAAACCTGTCTCCGAACAAATTCAGTTCCAGACCGATATCATAGGATGAGATAGACTCCCACTTAAGATTATTAAGCTGCAACTGCGTGGGAACGATAGCAGGATACAGAATATAACTGCCTGTATATGTTGAAGCGTAAGTGGCAAATCGTGCATAAGCGTCCCATGGCTGTCTACCCGAAACGCCCCAGCTCACCCTCAGTTTACTTTCTCCCAGGAAACCAAGGGATTGCAGGAAAGGTTCATCGGAAAACCTCCACCCGGCAGAAATACCTTTGAATAAACCCCAGCGGTTGTTGGCGCCAAAAGAGGAGTGTGCATCAGCCCTGAGAATTGTCTGAACCATATAACGGTCAAGATATTTGTAGTTCAAATTGATCAGTGCTCCTAATTCTCTTGTTTCCCCGGCTCCTGTACCAATCCAGTTTATCTGGGCATCAATTGAAGGATCCTGGATATTTGTACTTGGAATTTTATTACTCTGGATATTCATCCATTCGTAACCCGATTGTCTGGTTATCCAGGTAGCGGCTCCGGATAAAACATGCCGGGTGGTGTTAAACGGGGAATCAAAGGCAAGCTGGGTTTCGGTGTTAATCGATGAATTTATATTATTACTTTCTTCTGCCCTGTTGACTGACCATTCCAGCCAATCCGTACCGAGTGCATTGTATGGTAAATACCTGTTCGTTTTACCACCTTCATACTGAAATGAGATTGTTTCCCTGAAATGAAGCCAGTCAAGGATTGAATATCTCAGTGTAAAAGTGTTTTGAAGGGAATTTTTAACAACGTCATCTTTACCGAGATCAGCCACAGCAACCGGATTAAAGTAAGTACCACCATAACCCTGATAACTGTTTATCGGTGTAAAATATTCCCCTGTCAGATTCCCCGATGCATCATATTGCCAGATACTCATATTCGGGGCTTTGATGTAGGCCATCTCCCTGATATTACGATCATCAATTTCAAGATTTCCATCTGTCCTGTTATTCGTATAATTAAAAAGAATGCTGAACAATATTTTTCTGGACAGGTGATAATCCAGGTTAATCCTTGTTGAAAATCTTCTCGATCTGGTATTGATTGTTGTCCCGCCTTCATCAATATAACTGAATGAAGTAAAGTACCTGGTTTTCTCACCCCCACCGGAAATTTTAAAATAATGATCGTGGGTAATTGAATTTTGAGTGATAGCGCCGATCCAGTTTGTATTTGCAGAATAGTTATAAAAATCGTAGTAATCTTTATCGTATGCAATTTCTGATGGTACATCAAAAACTCCCCTGCTATTGTGCCATTCCTCCAATTGAAGCATGATATATTCATCGCCATTTAACATAGGTATGGCCGGAGGCTGAATGTTGATGCTGTTTTTATACTGGTAATCGAATTGTACTTCCCCCAGACGGCCTTTGTGCGTTTCAATAAGCAAAACACCGTCGGCTCCTCTTGAACCATAAATTGCTGTAGAAGCAGCATCCTTTAATATTTCAATGGATTTGATATCCTGCACTGCGATATTAACCAGATTACTGATGTCTTCACTATCTGCGGAACTCAGGTCAAAATCTTCCGGTGTAGTACTCTGAGGTATACCGTCAATGACGATCAGGGGTTGGTTGTTCCCCATGGAGCTCAATCCTCTGATGACCAGCTGTGATCCTGATCCGGGATCACCCGAGGCAGTAATGATATCCAATCCGCTTACTCTGCCCTGTAAGGCATCCGAGGCAGTGAGCACTCCCGCTTCCTGCATATCAACCAGATCAACTTTTACTGTTGCCGAAGAATTATCGCGCTCATCGATATTGATCAGCGTGCTGCTCGACTTTGTGGTGGCTGTTACCGTTACTTCCTCCAGCTCAACACTCGTTGTTTCAAGTTCAACGATGATTGTTCTGGTTGGATCCACTTCTATCTCCTGCGGTTCATACCCTATCACACTTACCTTTACGGTATGGCTTGGGTCCCGCATTTCCAGAGCAAAGTCTCCGTTAACATCCGATACTGTACCATTGATGACGCGGTTGTCTTCATCATATTCAATGATATTCGCACCGATGATCGTTGTTTGATCACTCTTGTCAATAACCCGCCCCCTGATGATCGTCTTCTGCTGTGAAAAAGCCTCAAAAAAACAAAGAAGTGCCAGAAGTAATAAGATGGTTCTTCTGATATTTCGCATTTCTTTCATGTATTATAATTTATATACCAACGTCTTTTGCGATTAAATCAACGATACTGATAATGAGGAATTTGTAGAGCCGCGCCGCGGCGCGGCTCTACAAAAAAATCTATAATTCAATTGCTTAGCTCTTTCAATCGCACAACGCGTTATTACTAATAAATTATCTCGTATCCACCTCCTCAAACAACAATACCTTATCAATTTTATGAATCACTGCGGTATTTATTACATTTCTAAAAGTTTCAGTACCTTCACCCACACTACGACCTGCTAATATATTGGTTGCCGAGGATTCATTCACTGTTAAATATTGATTGCCCTGTTTGTCAGGTATATTGATAACATCGTATCCCGGTTCAATATATATTTCCGTATAAACTGTTGAAAATTCCGTTGATTTTTCGTCAATCCTTGCTGTTTCGTAGTATCCTGCAGGTTTATTTCCATCTGTAAAGATGAAGTCACCCTGGACAAAATGCAATAAAAGAAAGTTAACTAACTCCTCCTGATTTAAAGTATCAGCTCCTGAATTATTCAGGGCTTCATCGCTGGGCGCAAAAATCGTATAATTTTCGTTTTCTGAAATAAATGAATACCTGTACAGCTTATCTTCACTTAATCCTGCTTTTCTGAGCAAATTATGGAACCCGGGATATGATCCTGACAATCTGAAAAAAAGATCGGTTGCTGAAAAACTAAACCAGTCTTCAATATCATAGGTTATTCCATTGTCGGCATCGGTACTTATTTGTTTCGGGATTACAGTGACCTGTTCACTTCCCTTGTATCCCTCAGTGCTAGGGCTGGTTCCGGATACTTCACCTGTTTCATTGTTTATAATAATAAAATTGCCGGCCAGGTTTCTGATGAATTCTTTTTTTGCAATCCCTTTTGGAATCCCCACACCAACATGATTTAACAACAATGTCCTCAGGTCGTTTATCCCCACTCCAAATTCTCTTACTGAGATTCCGGATATCTGGTATACTGTAAATCGCTCTGAGGTAGGTTCATAAAGCAAAGAAGAATCTGCACTCGTATTTGCGTCCGATTCAACATAAAACAAATAATTCTGATTCTCTCTTTTAAGTGCCGGTAATAATCCTGTTCTTTCAATGGCATACATCACCTTGGAATAACCTTTCAGCAGGTATACAGGTCCTGTCACACTTTTGAAAGCACGGGGTACAATCGCACGATCCACACCAATAAATGAACAATTGCTGCCAAATTGTTTATGGATAACATCCCCCTCATTTAATCTGACAATATCTTCCTCTCCATTGTAAAATCCTTTTTCAAAATTTGTCGGGTAAATTGGATAAGCAGACATATAAGTATTGGCGATAATCCTTTTTATATGATGAGGGGCATCTTCCAGAGTACCCCATCTTGATGCCCCTGACAGGTAATCATTGATAAAATCATCCAATGCTTCATTGGTCGGGGCTATCAAACCATGATGATAGCGAATGGTTACATTGGAAGGTAATCCGTAAGTTCCCAAAGGTGGCTTTGTTTCTTCATTGGTTATATCAAATATCAATTCAGGATAAGTGAGATCAAAAAGTGAATCTACTTCATATCCTTGCTCT
>CAZGOR010000113.1:0-10543 GCA_964527875.1 uncultured Bacteroides sp.
CATTGTCGGTGGTATAACGGACCTCCGGAATAAATAATGCCCAGTTTCTTTTATCAGCTTCCTGATGGAAGGCTTTCCTCAATCCGGAATTTGCCGATACACCACCAGCCAGTGCAATATTATTTATTCCTGTTTCTTCCGATACCAAAATGCATTTTTCAAGCAAAATATCCACGATAGTATGCTGTAACGAAGCACAAAGATCAGCCTTGTACTTTTTTATAAAATCTTTGTCTTCTTTTAGCCTGTCTCTCAGGAAATATAAAAAATTTGTTTTCAGACCGCTAAAACTGAGATTAAAGCGCTTTGCTTTTGGTTTGGTAAAAACAAATGCTTCCGGATTACCTGATAAAGAAAGTTTGTCGACAGCCGGCCCTCCCGGGTATGGTAATCCCATTACCTTTGCACACTTGTCAAATGCTTCACCGGCAGCATCATCTATGGTCTGCCCGATCACTTCCATTTCAAGATAATCTCTGACAATGATCAGCTGTGTATGTCCTCCGGAGACCAGTAAGCATAAAAAAGGAAATCCCGGAACTTTAACATTTTTGTTCAATTTCTGGTCCTTTTCTTTTAGAAAAAGAACCAGGATATGTGCCTGAAGATGGTTGACCTCAATAAGTGGAATTTTTCTGGCCAATGCAAATCCTTTGGCAAAAGATGTACCTACAAGCAAAGATCCCAGAAGACCAGGACCTCTTGTAAAAGCAATTGCAGAAATATCATTTTCCCTGATCCGGGCTTGCCTGACAGCCACATCCACAACCGGAACAATATTCTTCTGATGAGCACGGGATGCAAGTTCAGGAACCACACCACCATATTTTTTGTGTACTTCCTGATCTGCAATAACACTGGAAAGGATATACCCGTCTCTGACAACTGCTGCAGCTGTATCATCACAGGATGATTCTATACCAAGTATTGTAATGTTCATTATAAACCAAAGAATATGAGCGTATTTGAACTATTTTCCGTTATTTTTGTAATCATAATATAGACCATGATTATATTTAACCGCAAAGGTACACTAAGGATATCACAAAGGAACATAAAGTCTAAAAAATAAACTCCTTTGTGTTACTTAGTTGTGTACTTTGTGTTCCTTTGTAGTTAAATAAGGCTTATACAAATACATTCTTTAAAATTTAATGAGGAGAAAAAAATAACTCTTTTGTTGAACTGAGAATCAACCAAAGATTTTTTTAGGTATAATAATTGTTACATTATAACCGGCTAATTTGAAACTTTCATTCACAAACGAACTTATTTTAAAAATATCAAAAGATTAATCAAAATATTGATCATCATTTTACTGGGATTGTTTTCAATTCCAACAACTGCCTTTATTATACTTCAGAACAAGAAAGTTCAGACTTACCTGGCAAAGGAAGTCGCCAGTCAGGTTTCAGATAACCTGGATGCAGAATTTACAATCGAATCTATAGACATGATCCTTTTTAACAGGGTTATCATGAGAAATGCATTGTTAAAAGGTCAGGATCATGATACCATTCTATGTTCCGATAAAATTACGGCAACAGTCAGGAGTCTGAATACCAATGCCAAAAAGATTGTATTAAACCGGCTTAAGCTTGATCATTCACTGAGTTATATTAAAGTAGATTCAACGAATACTGTAAATCTTGATTTTATCATTGAAGCAATAAGAAAACCACCTGATTCACTCAGGACTAAATGGAATATTACCCTGAATAATATTGAGATTCGGAATTCCCGTTTCGGTCTGGATATATTTGATGATTCTGAAGCTAAAAAAAAGGGTGTAAATCTAACTGATCTTTATTTGCAGGACTTTGACCTCATTGCGAATGACTTCCACATTATGGATGGGACCGTCAGTTTCACAATCGATCATCTTCGCTTTGTGGAACAGAGTGGCTTCGCGGCCCATACAGTACAAGGGAAAATGGCCATCAATCAAAGATTTCTTGATTTCAGTGATTTCTATATAGAAACCCTTAAATCAAAGATGTATATTGACAAGGTAAACTTTTCATTCAACAGTTTCAAGGATTTCAGGGAGAGGGGGATCCTGACAAAAATCAAGCTGGATCTTATGTTTGACCATTCTTTTCTCCATCTTAATGATCTCGGATATTTCGTACCTCAGTTTTATGGTATGCAACAGGAGGTTGAATTGTCAGGCAGGCTTTATGGACGTGTTAACAATTTTAAAGGCCGTGACATCAGTCTGGAATACATGGATCATCTTCATTTTCAAGGAGATTTTGACATGAATGGCCTGCCCGATATCGATCAAACTTTTATGTTCTTCGATATACAGAATCTTTCAGCAGATTTTGGCAAGATGAGTTCCATTGAGATACCAAGCCGGGCAGGTGAGACAATACAATTTTTAGAGACCATGTCAACCCTGGAGAATATGGAGTTTTCCGGTAAATTTACCGGTTTTTATAATGATTTTGTAACATATGGACGATTCAATACAGGTCTTGGCCAAATATCATCAGACCTCTCAATCCGACCCGATTCATCAGACATCATCCGGTTCAGGGGCAAACTCAAAACTGTTGGATTCAACCTTGGCCGGTTATCGGGAGTGGAAGAAACGCTGGGACTCATCAGCATGAATGGCCAGGTAGATGGTATCAGTTATCCTGGTGGCAATATTGATGCAAACATGGATGGAACCATTTCCCTTCTTCAAATAAATGGTTATGATTACCATAACATTATACTGGCCGGTGCCATGACCAATAAAACTTTTGATGGCAGTTTTACAATTCAGGATCCAAATCTGAGAATGGAGTTTTACGGAAAAATAGATGCTTCCGACACCATTCCTGTCTTTAATTTTACCGCTAACGTCGAAAAAGCCAACCTTTATCCCCTGAATATCACAAAGGTTGATCCCACTTTTACCATGTCATGTCTTCTGAAAGCAAATTTTATCGGTGCCAATCCGGATGATTTTAACGGAGAGATCAACCTGGTCAACTCACTCTTCCAGAGAAAAAGTAAGCAAATCCAGATCTATGATTTCACCCTTTATGCCTATCAGCATCCGGATTCCAACCATCTTGAACTCCACTCTGATCTGATCGATGCCGAGATTACAGGAAAATATAACTTCAGCATATTCGGAAAAGAAGCTGGCAGATTACTCGGTCATTATTTCCCCGCTTTTCCTTTAAATGGGGAGTATACATCTGATCAACAAGCATATGTTCACAACAACTTCAAATTCAATATACATTTTAAGAATACTTTTCCCATCACCAACTATTTCTATCCTGATATTGAAATAGCTAAAAATTCAAAGCTTTATGGCACTTATAATCCGGATGAACATTTTACCAATATCACCGGCAACTTCCCCTGGCTCAGATTTAAGAATCATGAGTGGAATGAATTCCTTATTTACCTGAATTCAAATGATTCTGCTATGAGAATCGGAGCCAATACATCCTTCATGGAGCTTGGCCGGAGAATGAATCTCGAAGATTTTGATATTCTGGTGAATGGTACAAACAATAACATTGACTATGCCGTTAAATGGAATAACCATGGAGAAAAACTTTACAAAGGCAACATTTCAGGCAATACTTTGCTGAAAGCCCGGGATGATAAAAAGATCCCGCTCATTGAAATGACTTTTAATCCGGGCACCGTTATCCTTGGAGATACGTCATGGTCAATCCCGAAAAGCAACGTGATTATTGACACCAGTGCCATTGAGTTTCTTGATTTCCTGATCGCACACAAAGACCAGTATTTCTACCTGGATGGCAAAATATCTGCGAATCCTGCTGATGTTCTGAAGTTTACTTTTAACGATATTAATTTATATAACCTGAATGAAGCCACCAAAAATGTTGGCCTGGAACTGGAGGGTATTCTTGAAGGTACTGCAAACCTTTCAAATGTCTATCAAAATCCTGTCTTCCTTTCAAACCTGCAGATCGAGAACCTGTCTGTAAATAAGGAAATACTTGGGAACACAATGATCAGCAGCAAATGGATGAATGAAGAATCTAAAATTCATATCGATGCATTCTCCAACAGGGGTAATCTGAAAACACTCCAGGTACAGGGAGATTATTACCCTTCATCAAAAGAAATTGACTTTCATGTTGTTCTGGATAAACTGCGGCTGGATCTTGTCTACCCCTATCTTGCTGATTATCTTGATCATATTTCAGGAATTGTAACAGGTAGCCTGGATCTGGACGGTGATTTCAATAAGCCTGTTTTAAATGGTGATGTTAAACTCCAAAAGACCTCTTTCCTGATATCCTATCTCCAGACCCAATATAGTTTCAGTAATGAGATTCATATATCGGATAATAATATCCGTTTCAACAATTTTGACATTTATGATGAAAAAGGAAGTACAGCAATTTTGAGTGGTGCGATTACCAGTAATTATCTCAGGAATTTCCTCTTTGACCTTAATTTTGATGTCAAAAACCTTTATTTCCTGAACACCCGTGAGATTCATAATGAAACATATTATGGAAGGGCAATTGGAACAGGTGTGGTAAATATTAAGGGAAGCCTGGATGATATCAATATGAATGTATCTGCTAAAACTGACAAGAACACACAGTTATTCATAAACATGAGTGCAGGGTCAGAAATTAAAGAAACCAACTTTATTAGTTTTTCAAACGCCGGGGAATCCGAAAAAACCGTAATGATCAATAACGATATTTCAGAAGTTACGGGATTGAATATGAACTTTGACCTGGAAGTAACTCCTGAAGCTGAAGTACAGATTGTTTTCGATCCGAAGGTTGGGGATATCATGAAAGGTACCGGATATGGTAATATCAAGCTGGAAATCAACAGCAACGGGAAATTCCAGATGTTCGGTGACTACCAGATTGAAGAAGGAGAATATCTGTTTACCCTTCAGAATATTATCAACAAAAAACTCAAGGTCGAAAATGGCGGAACCATCAGCTGGAATGGTGAACCCGATGATGCCGTCATTGACATAAAAGCCGTTTATTCAACAAAAGCGACTCCGGCAGTTCTTGTTTCCGATGCACCGGATTACCTTAACAAAAGATATCCTGTAGATTGCCAGATGATCATGACGGGAAAAATGATGAATCCGAACCTGCAATTTGATATTGTTCTTCCTACTGCCGAAGAGGAAACCAGAAATTTTGTCAAGAACGCTATCACTACTGAAGAAGAATTAACAAAACAATTCCTTTCACTGCTCGTGATCAACAATTTTTCATCATCACAGGCTTTTACAGGAACAGCAGCAGTCACAAGCACAGGACCAGGAATGGCTGGTGTAACAACAAGTGAGCTTCTTTCGAACCAGTTAAGTAACTGGTTATCACAGATTAGTAACGATTTCGATATTGGAGTCAATTACAGGCCTGGAGATGAAATCACAACAGATCAGGTAGAGGTTGCTCTTTCAACCCAGATTCTTGATGACAGGGTAACCATTCACACAAACGTGGATGTGGGTGGATCACAAACAACAGCAACAGCTGAGGGAACATCCACGAACAATATAACCGGCGAATTTGATGTAAATGTCAAACTTACCGATGACGGAAAGTTAAGCCTGAAAGCATACAACCATTCCAATGACGACCAACTTTATTATACTTCGCAGTATACCCAGGGTGTGGGATTTGTTTACCGGGAAGATTTTAACACCTTCGGTGAGCTCATCAAACGTTACTGGAAAGCAATATTTTCATTTGACAGAAAGAAAAATCAAAATAAAAAAAGTGATGATCAGCCTGTAAGTAAACTTGATCAGAATTGACAAAAGTCATGAAAATGGATGATTTTCCGATTCTGATACCTTTTTTTGAATAATTTCATAAACCAATAAACAGACTATTTCTATATTTGCATTTCCCTGATCAATCTTAACTCGTTCATCTATGTTTATATTGATGGCAGTGGTTTTTATCCTGGGCTATACGGGAATAGCACTCGAACATCCGCTCAAAATTGACAAAGCCGCAACTGCATTACTGACCGGTGTATTACTATGGGCAATATATATCTTTGGTGCTGAAACCATATTACCCAACAGTCATTACTGGCATGAATGGCTCCAACAACATCCCGCTGGTAATTATATAGATTTTATAGCAGAACATGAGATCACTCATCATCTGGGTGAAATGTCCGAAATCCTTTTCTTCCTGCTCGGGGCAATGACCATTGTGGAAATGGTCGATTCACATGAAGGTTTCAAAATCATTACCGACAAGATCAAAACAACAAATAAAGTAAAACTTCTCTGGATTCTTAGTATCATAACCTTTTTCATGTCAGCAGCACTTGATAACCTGACAACCACTATTGTAATGGTTGCCCTGCTCAGGAGACTGATAGCCAGCCAGCGTGAACGCTGGTTCATAGCAAGTATGATCGTTCTGGCAGCCAACGCAGGTGGTGCCTGGTCACCCATCGGTGATGTGACGACCATTATGCTCTGGATTGGCGGGCAGATAACAGCTGTCAGGATCATTTTGGATGTATTCCTTCCCAGTATAGTTACAATGATCGTACCGCTCATCATTATCACACTTTTCTATCCAAAAGGACATGTGGAAAGGCCTGAACTGAGCCCGAAAGAACAACTTTCAAATGAAACCATTACTGATTTCGAACGCAGGCTTATGCTGATTTTAGGTGTTGGTTGCCTGTTGTTTGTCCCGGTTTTTAAAACCGTTTCCCACCTCCCACCTTACCTGGGCATGTTATTCGGATTGAGCATTATCTGGATCACTACTGAGATCCTTCACCGCAGAAAAGCAAAAGGAATGCGCGGACAACTTGTTGTTTCAAGAGTTTTACGGAAAGTTGATACACCTACAGTCCTTTTCTTCCTGGGTATACTTACAGCTGTTTCTGCATTGCAGTCGGCCGGTCATCTTTCTTTACTGGCCCGTACACTTGACCAAATCAACGTATCAGACCTGCATAAGGTTTACTTCATTGACCTTGCAATTGGTTTACTTTCGGCCATTGTCGATAATGTTCCTCTCGTTGCCGGTGCAATAGGAATGTACCCTGTTGCTGAAACCGGAGCTGTTGGTTATCATACTTATTTCATGATCAACGGCCAGTTCTGGGAATTCCTGGCATATACCGCCGGTACCGGGGGAAGCATCCTTATCATTGGATCTGCTGCCGGCGTTGCCGCAATGGGACTGGAAAAAATTGACTTTATCTGGTACCTTAAGCGTATCAGCCTGCTTGCCATTGCAGGATATTTTGGCGGAGCAATTGTCTATTATCTGATATTCGGACTTTAAGTTGCGGTGGATAAATATTTAAAAACGGGGTGTAATATTCTGAATTATAATCCGTTTTTTTAATAAATTAGGCGGAATTTATAAACATTCAAAATGCAGTTATTAATTGTGATCCTGCAGGTCAACATGGCAGATACCCTCTCACAAGCACAACAAACCGGAGAGCTGAGGATGTCTTACTGGGATCTTGCACTGAAAGGGGGATGGGTTATGATCCCGATCGTTTTACTATCCCTCATTGCAGTATATATCTTTTTTGAACGATATTTTGCAATAAAAAAAGCTTCGGAGATTGATACAAATTTCATGAACAGGATCAGAGATTATATTCATGAAGGCAAAGTTGATAATGCATTGACATTGTGTCAATCCTATACTAATCCCGTTTCCAGGATGATCGAAAAAGGTGTTCAGAGAATTGGCAGACCACTCTCGGACATTGTCTCATCTATTGAAAACGTCGGGAAACTTGAGATCTATAAACTTGAGCGTGGACTCCCCACTCTTGCCACTGTTGCCGGAGGTGCACCCATGATCGGTTTCCTTGGCACGGTGATGGGAATGATCAGGGCATTTTATGATATGTCCATGGCCGGAAGCAATATCGATGTAACCCTGCTTTCAAGAGGGATCTATACTGCCCTGGTTACAACCGTGGCAGGATTGATTGTTGGGATCATCGCTTTTTTCGCTTATAATTACCTGGTTTCACGTGTTGAAAAAGTGGTAAATAAACTGGAGGCCAATTCCACAGAATTTTTAGACCTCCTGAATGAACCTGTTTCAAAATAACATTTGTTGTGGCACTAAAAACAAGCAATAAAGTTAGTCTTCAGTTCAGTATGCCTGGCATGACCGATATTGTATTCCTGCTGCTGATCTTCTTTATGATCACATCCACACTCATCGCACCTAATGCGTTGAAACTCTTATTGCCTCATGGTAAGCATCAGACTGCCGCAAAACCCATCACAACTGTTTCCATTACAAAAGAACACGAATATTACATTGAAACAACACGTGTAAGTATCAATGAACTTGAAGCCAGATTACAGGCAAAGTTGCAGAGTGAACCCGAACCGACAATCTCACTTCATGTCGACCGAACCGTCCCCATGGAGGATGTTGTGAAAGTTATGAATATTGCAAGAGATAACCGTTACAGACTTATTCTTGCTACAACACCATATTAGTTCAAAGTTTAAAGTTCAGTTTAAGTTCCCATGCTCCATGCTCCATGCTCCATGCTCCATGCTCCATGCCCCATGCCCCATGCCCCATGCCCCATGCTCCATGCTATCGGTTCAAAGTCTTAATCCTTTGATATTCAATAGAAATTGTTTTTTAGAATAGTTCATTTAATTGTTGACATGACATTAAAAATCTAATTGGATGAAGAATAGAAAAGGCATATTGGGTACTATTTTTTTCCACAGTGTCATCATTTTGATTATTGCCATTTTTGGATTCTCGACACCTCTTCCGCTTCCTGAAGAAGAAGGTATCCTGATAAATTTCGGCACAGAAGAATTTGGGTCTGGAGATATAGAACCCGCCTATTCAGTTGACGACGAAGCTATACCTGAACAGCAACCCGAAGATATTGTTCCCGAGAGTGATGATATTGAAGAAATAATCACTCAGGATTTTGAAGAAGCACCTGCAATAACAGAGGAAAAGGTGGTTACTGAAAAACCTGCTGAAAAAGATAAAATAGTTATTGATACCAGGAGTGAAACAACTGAAGAAGAAGCCACTCAGGAAGTTGTTGAAGAAAGGAAAGTCAATGAAAGGGCTTTATACAAAGGCAGGAGTACAACCGATGAACCTTCGGAAGGAGAAGGGATCACTGAGGGAGACGGCAACCAGGGAAGCATCACCGGATCACCGGAGTCTGATAATTATTCACAGGGATTAAGTCAGGGCTCCGGAGGCATTGAATTCAGCCTTTCAGGAAGAAACCCGCTTTTCCTGCCTAAACCAAAATACGAATACCAGGTAGAAGGAAAAGTTGTAGTCGAAATCAGGGTCGATCGAAATGGTAATGTTATTTATGCCCGGGCAGGTGTTAAAGGTTCAACTACAAACGATGAGAACCTGATCAAAGCAGCTTCTGAAGCAGCCCTGAAAGCTAAATTTGACATTAAAGCAAACGCTCCATTTACCCAAACCGGTACCATCACATATCATTTCATTCTGCAGTAAGGTTTCTGATAATTATCAGACGTAAAGAGATAAACCCTAACTTTATGACAGGTCATCCTGTCCCGAGTACTCGGTATCAGAACCTTCTACGACGCAATGTAAATGGTAAATAAGAAGATCCTGATCCGCCAGCTGGCGGATCAAGATGACCTAACATCTGATTCTGTCAATTCCCCAAATACTATCGTATCAAATCAAAAACTCCTAATAGTTTCATCGAAGCAAATGCAAGTACAGCCAGCACAAAGTAACTCACAACACGTGCTCCAAGTTTTACAGCATACCGTGCCCCGATAAACGCTCCCACCATATTACCCACAGCCAGTATCAATCCCAGTTTGTAATCGACCTGATTATTAAAAATAAAAACAGCAAGTGCAAAAGGAGTGTACAATAGAATAATAAATGCTTTAATGGCATTGGCTTTAACCAAGTCATAACCTGCACCCAGCACCAATCCGGCAAGAAGAAAAAAACCGACTCCGGCCTGTATGAATCCACCATATATACCGATCACGAAAAATATCACGATTTGTAACCATCTTGTCACCGGAGGATTTCCTTCCCTGCTTTTTACCCACCTGTTTGGATTCAGTAATATCAGGAAGAACATAAAGATCAATAACCCCCCTATTGTCTTCGTCATAATGGCTTCACTAAGGTTTACTGCGATCCTGGCACCCAATAATGATCCTGCGGTCGCCGGCAATCCTATCCGCAAGCCTTCCCTGAAACTGAGAACTTTTTGCTTTTTAAAACTGCTGACCCCTACAATATTCTGTAATAATATCGCTATCCTGTTTGTACCATTTGCAACATTTGCAGGTAAACCAAGAAACATCAGCAGAGGCAGTGTCAGCAAAGATCCGCTTCCAGCCAGTGTATTAATGAAACCGGCCAGAATCCCGACACCGATGACTGCAATAATCATATACCAATCCATTAGTTTAGTTGTGCTTCGGCTGTGCTTACTAATTCATTGTTAAATTATCAAATTGTTAAATTGTTAAACTGTTCGTGAGGCTACCATTATGCAAACCAAA
>CAZGOR010000114.1:0-10497 GCA_964527875.1 uncultured Bacteroides sp.
AGTTTAGGATGATCTTACAATTAAGATACGCTCCCAATATTGATTTAAGTGACTTTAAAACTCACTCGCCAGTTTTACCAACTCCTCTCCCGTCACCCGATGGATCAGCCATTCACTCATCACTTTTGCACCGAGCGATTGATAGAATTTCAGAGCCGGTTCGTTCCAGTCCAGGACTGCCCATTCATACCGGCCACAATCTCTCTCAACGGCAATTTTTGCCAGGTATACAAGCAAAATCTTTCCGAATCCCTTACCCCTGTATTCAGGTTTCACATACAGATCTTCAAGGTATAACCCGGGTTTCCCGACAAATGTCGAGAAATTATGAAAGAACAGGGCAAAACCAACAGGTTGATCCCTATAATAACCCAGCACGGTTTCAGCATATCTTTTATTGCCAAAGAGATTATTTTTCAGTGTTTCCTCAGTAGCAATCACTTCATGCAATAATTTTTCATATACGGCTAATTCTTTAATTAAACCCAGAATAACCGGGACATCTTCTTCTTCAGCATGACGGAGCTCAAATCCTTCAATCCTGGTCGGGATAATTTTCCTTTTATGATTCATTTTAGAAATTTTGAGATTTTACTGATCATGTAAAGATATCCGTTTTGAAAAATAATTTGTAATTTATGCAAGAAATCAGATCAGTATTTTCAGATATTATTGCTGAAAGAATTAAAAGTTAAATGCAGATATGAAGTTCACAACACCTCCAAGACCGGGAGGGGGTGCTGATATAACATAACCTCCAACTCTATTAAACATGGAACGAGACCTCTTCCACCAGGAAATACCGGACTATAAAAAGGCCATCATCATCGGCGCCTCTTCCGGAATAGGCAGAGAGCTTGCCAGGATATTGATCAGGAATAATTACAAAGTCGGCATAACCGGCCGCCGTGAACATCTCCTCAAAGAACTGCAAAATGAAAGTCCGGGACAATATTTATACCGGGCATTTGATATCAGAGATCTGTCAAAAACTACAAAAAATCTGAGGGAACTCATCAAAGAGCTGGATGGGCTTGATTTGTTCATCATGAGTTCAGGTATCGGATATATCAATCCTGAGCTGGACTCTGAACCTGAGTTCCTGACCATCGATACCAATGTAACCGCCTTCACAGATGTGATTACTTTTGCATACCGGTATTTTCAGGAGAAGAAACAGGGACATATTGCAGGAATAACATCCATTGCTGCACTCAGGGGTAATAAAAACGCCCCTGCTTACAATGCCTCAAAAGCTTACCAGGTTAACTACCTGGAAAGTCTCCGTCAAAAATCCAGATCACTGAAAATCCCTGTTTATATTACCGATATCCGCCCGGGATTTGTAGCTACAGATATGGCTAAAGGGGACAACCTTTTCTGGGTAGCCTCCCCTGAGAAAGCAGCAAAACAAATATACCGGGCCATACGGAAGAAAAAACGGATTGTATATATTACAAAACGCTGGAGAATATTTGCCCTGCTTATCAAATTGTTCCCCGCCCGGATACATGAGAAACTCTGAGAACTCTGTTCATCCTCTGTGCTCTCTGTGGTCAAAAACCCACCCTGATCCCATAACCCATCACTCCAACTACCATACAACCTTTTAATCTTTATCCCGCCGGCTAAAGCCGATGGCAATTGATCATGCACCCTGTAACTTGTAACTTTTGCCCCGGTTAACAACCGGGTTTGACTTTTTCTTTCTACCTTAGGATTCACAAAAATCAAAGCCAATGTCACAATTGTCTGTTCATACAGCGTGCGTCCATGCCGGCACCATGACCGATGAAAAAACAAAGGGAGTGAACACCCCTATTTACACATCCACTTCTTTCGAATATTTAGATATTGAAGAAGCCGTTTATCCAAGATATTTCAATGTCCCCAACACAGAAGCACTGAACAGGAAAATCAGCATTCTTGAACATGGGGAAGCCGGTCTTGTTTTCAGTTCAGGGATGGCTGCGATCAGCTCAACTATCCTGGCATTTCTAAACAAAGGTGATCACGCTATTTTTCAAAAGGGATTATATGGCGGCACCTTTGTATTGGTCACCCGGGAACTGGAAAAATATGGTATTGAATATGACATTACACCGGACAATGATATACCATTTTTTGAAAACCTTATCAAGCCAAATACCCGGATGATCTATATTGAAACACCATCCAATCCGTTGCTTTCCATTGTAGATATTGCACGTATTTCCGAGCTTGCCAAATCAAGGAAATTAATCTCCGTGATTGACAATACATTTGCTTCTCCGATTAATCAGAATCCTATTGATCTGGGAATTGATATCGTCCTTCACAGTGCAACAAAATATCTCGGTGGACATAGTGACATCTGTGCAGGAGCAGCCGTATCTGCAGAAGAGTATATTAAAAAAATAAGAAAGACAGCATTAAGTCTTGGAGGAAGTCTGAATGCCCAGACCTGTTACCTTCTTGAAAGGAGTATTAAAACACTTGCCCTCAGAGTTGAACGGCAAAATCAAAATGCTCAGAAAATTGCCGAACATTTAAATGGCCACACAGAAATACAGCATGTTTATTATCCGGGACTCATAAATCATCCCGGGCATAATATTGCTGAAAAACAAATGTCCGGTTTTGGAGGTATGGTTTCTTTCGAACTCCTTCACACTGATCCTGTAAAATTTCAGAAAAAACTAAAACTGATCAGACCATCGGTCAGCCTGGGTGGTGTCGATACAATTATCTGCTCATCTGTCATGACTTCCCACAGACATCTTAGTAAAGAAGAAAGGGAAAGGGAAGGAATAAGGGATAACTTATTGAGGTTATCTGTTGGTATAGAAAATGTTAAAGACATTATCGAAGATATGGAACAAGCATTTTAGTGGAATGATGAAGGATAGAATAGCGATAATAATTAATAAATTAAAATGCCAGTAATTGAAATGCAGACATATGGTTTGCGCAGATTATTAATAATTTCAAATTTTAGTTCATTCTGGCTCATGTTAAATTTATTAATTCCAATATTTCATTATTTCTGACATTAGTTGAGAGTGTAGTATCTTTCTTTATTTTACTCTATTTGTGTAGCCACGAATTCACGAATTAAGATCAAATCGATAAAACTATAGAGAATAATTCGTCTTAAATTCGTGAATTCGTGGCAAACATATTTATAAATACCATGACTGCCAACCTTGATTTCGGGACTGTTTTCGGAAAAAGCATTTTTCAGCCATATTCCCTTTTCAATGATCTAGCAAAATCTGAAAAGAATAATTTCTTCGGCTGGATATATTGTCTCGGGTTCTCCTTTATGTACAGTTTAACGGCACTAATTTTATATCTGAGAGGCTGGGAGCCGGCTGTAACACCAACATTAAGTCTTCCTGTTGAAAAGTACTACCTGTACCAGACCTTTTTTACAATACCTGTTTCAATATTCGCACTGGGCTTGGGAACAGTGTTGGCATTCTGGTTTTCTCACTTGTTCGGATCAGAGACCAAACTGATAGAATTCTGGGGACCTGTGTGCGTTGCTTCCGTCATCCCTTCCCTGTTTACAATGTGGATGCCTGAGACTTTTTTTATTCCCTTTCTTGAACCACAAAAGCCTCCCCAGCCACCATACGACCTGATCCGCATTATTGCAGGATCTGTCTGGGTAGTTATTCTGGTGATTATTGCAATTAAACAAGCTTCAGGTATGAACTGGCTGAAGTCAATCACGACCGGCATAATCACAGCAGGATGTATTGGTTCAATTATGGCCTATTTTTTCCGGTAAGTGTTCAGTTGTGATTCCTAATATATTGTTAAATGGTTAAATGGTTAATCAAATGAAACTTAGCAGAGTATAAATCTAGCAATTTAACAATTTAACCCCGATACGCTTCTCGACTTTGGCAATTCGTCTTGCTCCACTCACAAATTGCCAGCTTGCCCGCCGGAGCATTAGCAAAGGCAAGTCTCACGCACATTCTGCTGTAATTCATAAAGTTACCAACACTCACACTCCAATACCCACACACACTAATAAACCAATTTACCAATATACCAATTTACTTATTCTTCTATTATTCCACTATTCCATTATTACATATCTTTGTATTTTAACATTAAATTGGTATTCCATGGCGATCAACATTGACGAATCTGATCTTGAAAAATTTGTTGTTATTGGTGACCGGGTATTGATCAAGCCTAAATCACCTCAGGAAAAGACAAAATCAGGCTTGTATCTTCCACCAGGAGTACAGGAAAAGGAAAAGATACAAAGCGGTTATGTATTGAAGGTAGGTCCCGGCTATCCCATCCCGGCAATTCAGGACATTGATGAACCGTGGAAAGATAAAAGCGATGATGTTAAATATGTACCCCTCCAACCTAAAGCAGGTGACCTGGCTGTTTACCTTCAGGGCAACAGCTATGAAATAGAATTCAAAAATGAGCGCTATGTTATTGTTCCTCACTCGGCTATTTTGTTGCTCATCAGGGATGAGGGACTATTGAAATAGGGTTCTCGGTTCTCAGTTCTCGGTTCTCGGTTCTCGGTTCTCAGTTCTCGGTTCTCAGTTCTCGGTTCTCAGTTCTCGGTTCTCAGTTCTCGGTCCCGAAAAACTACATCCGCATGAGTAGGATTGCTCGTTTTTCGCGAATCCTCGAATTTCTAAACATCCTTCTAAGGCAGATTGCAGAAATCCGGGATTCTCAGTTCTTGATTAATGTGGATTTAGAATTTGTATGTGAATTATAGATTCCCTGTTAAAGGTTTAAAGTTTTTATTGATTCTCAATCTTTTTTTGCCTTTCATTGTTACGCAAAATTCGTTTCTGTTTAGGGTTTTGGATTTCGAATTTCGATTCTTTTAACCCGCGACTGACAAGTCGTGAATGATAACCAAAAACTGTAAAACTACCAGATATGAAACGCTCTGAAATCCGTTTTGGTATTATCGGTCTCGGCCTGATGGGAAAAGAGTTTGCCAGTGCAGCAGCCCGATGGTGTTACCTTCTCGACGATGGTCCTGTCCCGGTAATCAAAGGAATCTGCAACCGGAGCAACCCTGAAAACAGGAAATGGTTCATTGAAAACTTCCCCAGGATTGAAATAATAACTGACAATTACAGAGACCTGCTCTCAAGTGAAATCATTGATGCCATATATTGTGCCGTACCCCATAATCTGCATGAAGAACATTACACTAGTATCATCAGGGCCGGTAAACATCTTCTTGGAGAGAAGCCATTTGGTATTGATCTTAAAGCAAATGAACAGATATTGAAAGTCATCGCCGAACATCCGGATGTGACCGTTAAATGCAGCACACATTTTGCTTATTATCCCGGAGGAAAAAGGATCATTGACTGGATTGGCTCACAAAAGTACGGCAGGATTATGGAGGTCAGATGCGGTTTTCACCATTCCTCTGATATGGACTTGAATAAACCGATTAACTGGAAAAGAATCATTAAAATCAATGGTGAGTACGGCTGTATGGGCGACCTGGGATTCCATATCCATTTTATCCCTCTGCGAAAGGGCTGGACTCCTGAAACAGTCTTTGCAGATCTTCAGAATATTGCCACCCAAAGACCTGATCATTCAGGCAAAATGGTTCAATGCAAAACCTGGGATAATGCAACATTGACATGCTCCTGCAAAGATCCCGATAATGGAGAACCTTTTTCAATGATATTTGAAACGAAACGGATGGCTCCCGGATCTACAAATACTTGGTTTATAGAGATCTACGGAACAAAAGGCTCCGCAAAATTCTCAACCCACGAACCTAAAGCTTTCTATACACTTGAAACAACGGGTAAAGAGCAGGGCTGGACAAGAACAGATATTGGGGCTCAATCCTTTCTACCTACCATTACCGGAAATATTTTTGAAACCAGCTTTTCAGATGCCTTGATTCAAATGATAGGTGCTTTTATGTATGAATTCAGAAAAGATGAACAGAAACATCCATTCCCATGCGGAACACCAAGAGAAACGAACTGGAGCCACAGGATTATGACCGGAGCATTGGAATCATGGAAACTTGGAAAGAAGATTTTATTATGAATATATTTTCACTTCACTCCACCCTAAATCCCTCCCTTAAAAGGGAGAGACTTGGATTTTGTAATAATTCATTTGGATGTGTTTTTACAAAGTACAATAAGTTTTATTTCTCGTACCTGCCTGCCGAATCCGCCAACTGGCTGAACAGGCAGGGATTAACGCAGATTTTAGCACCGATTTACTCAGAAATAATAAGCTGGAAATTAGCACTCTTAGAAAATCTGCGAGAAGCCTTAAAAAAACTTTTTAAACAGTTCCTCAGTGAATGAGGTGAAGTTGCCCAAATCAACTTTAATAAATAATTCTATGAAAAATCTGACGCTACTTATTCTGATGTTCTTATTATTTTCCATCTCATGTATCCAGAAGGAAAAACCAACGGAAGTTATCTGGGACACTATCATTGCCGATACCATCCAGTATCATCCTGTAAGACTTAACCGTAATGGCAATATTTTGCCCTGGTATTCCTCAAATCCAGGTGAATCTTATGATACTGTGATTTCACTGGTTTGGAACTTCTGGAAAAACATGGAAATTGATTCTAACGGATTAAGATATTACATGAATCATCAGGTCTGGAAGCCTGAGCATGACATGCGGGGACTGGGAGGTGACCAGATCAATATGGCCCTGTCATCATGGACATTACTATACCAGTATACCGGCGATCAATCTGTTGTGGATAACATGAAATACATGGCTGATGAATATCTCGCCCGTTCCCTCTCCGATTCTACATCTGTATGGCCATATCTCCCCTACCCTTACAACACGGAAATTTATTCCGGAAGGTATGACGGGGACATGAGAAATGGTAAAGGATTCCTTCAACCCGATAAAGCAGGGAATTTTGGATATGAACTTGTGAACCTTTATAAAATTACAGGTGAACAAAAATATCTGGATGCAGCCACCAGGATCGCTAAAGTTCTTGCTGAGAAAACCTGTCCGGGTGATAATGAAAAATCCCCGCTGCCCTTCAGAGTGAATGCAAAAACAGGTAAGCCAGGTTTGTTTTACAGTAATACTGGTAGCGGTAAAGTTGATTCAAAGGCACTCTACACTGCCAACTGGACTGGCACCCTGATGCTCTTCCAGGAAATGGCCAGGTTTGATTCTGCCAATGCTGAACTTTATCAAAATTCATTTGATATCATTCTCGATTGGATGAAAGAATACCCGTTAAAAACAAATAAATGGGGCCCTTTCTTTGAAGACATCCCGGGATGGAGCAACACACAAACCAATGCGGTTACCTTTGCCATGTTCATTATGTTGAACCGGTATCTTTTCCCCGATTGGAAAAATGATGTGAAAGGTATTTTCGAATGGACTTATGAAGAACTGGGAAACCATGAATATGAAAAGTATGGTGTTACCGTAATGAATGAACAAACTGTCTACCGGGTACCCGGCAATAGTCATTCCTCGAGGCAGGCTTCCATGGGATTATGGTACACAAAGTTATCCGGTGATACAACATATCAAACCAATGCAATCCGCACACTCAACTGGGCTACGTACACTGTCGACTGGGATGGCAAAAACTGTTACATACGCAATGATATCTGGCTTACTGATGGTTATGGAGATTATGTGAGGCATTACCTGAGAGCTATGGGCGCTTTTCCTGAACTGGCACCATCACATAAAAACAGGTTATTATGCTCGACTTCAATTGTATCTGAGATAAAATATTCAAATGAAGAAATTAGTTACCGGACATTTGATGCATCAGCGGATGAAGTGCTTCGGCTGATAATCAAACCTGTAAAGGTCTTATCCGGCAATAATGAATTGCCAGAAACCGTTGATGCAAACAGCAATAACTGGACATGGGATTCTCTGGAAACGGGTGGAATTCTAAGGATCAGTCATGATGATGCTGACCATATTATGATACAATTCTAATTGGATAAAAAAATAATCCTGTCATGAGCCAGATTAAGAAAAAAGTTACGAACTCTACCTTTATCCCTTCATTCCAAACCACCATAACCCAGGCCCTGTACCAGGGTAGTGATGTTCTGCTCAAATATTTTGGTAAAGTCATTAACATCAAAGAAAAGGAAAACCTGAGCAGTGTTGTCTCAGAAGCCGACGTGGAATCGGAAAAAGTAATCCTTGATTTGATCCGGCAGGACTTTCCCGATCACAATATCATCTCAGAGGAATGCGGCTACATTTACAAGAATTCTCCATTTACATGGATTGTTGATCCGCTTGATGGAACCTCTAATTATGTAGCCGGTATACCCTGGTTTGGAATATTGATTGCAGTTATGAAAGACCATGTCCCCATTGCTGCAGGAGCCTACCTGCCGATTGACAAACATCTCTATTATGCAGAAGAAGGGAAGAAGGCCCACCTGAATGGAGAGATTATCCGGACAAGTCAATCAGCTCAGCTAAAAGATGTTCTGGTCGCCTATTCAATGGACTTTCACCCCGTTTTCAATGATACTCTTTCCGAAACCAATCTGATTGCAAAACTTGTTCAGCATACCAGGAATGTCAGGTCGACGAATTGTTTGCTGGATCTTTGTTACACTGCTGATGGTCGGCTTGGGGCCATCATTAACCAATGTGAAAAGATATGGGATATCGCAGCCCTGTGGCTGATTATTAAGGAAGCAGGTGGCATCATGACAGAAATAAACGGATCGGCATTAAATTTCCAGGTTTCTGAAAAAGATTATGATAAAGATTTTCCTGTCGTGGCAGCCAATCCTCAGATTCACCAAGAAATCATAAAACTTGTTTCTGAAACGAATGTCTGATATGATCAGAATCAACCTTAAGGTCGTGTATTTTTATTAACGCGTTGTGCGATTGAAAAAGATAATTAATTGAATCATATATTTTTTTATAGAGCTGCGTTCTTAGTACTCGGGACTCTACAAATTCCTCATTATCAATATCGTCGGTTTAATCGCACAACTCGTTATTATTAAATAATTGGATTAAGATCGATAAAAAAACTTTAAAAGGCTTCAAATCATGAAAAAATCTCTGCTAAACAAGACAAAAAGTCATCATCACTTGAACGATTACCTGGATGTATCTGCTGTAATAGTTATATTCATTCTTGTTTTTTTAATGTTTTCGGGTTGTATGAAAAGCCCTTTACCTGAACTAACTCATTCAAGCTCGGGTCTTACCGGGATTGTTGCCGCCGGAGAGAAACCGTCCGTACTGGCAGGATTAAAAATGCTGGAAATGGGAGGAACAGCTGCTGATGCCGCGGCTGCATCCATTCTATCCTTATCCATTACAGACTATGGTGCATTTTGTATAGGAGGTGAAGTACCCCTGATTTATTACGATACAGAAAAAAAAGCAGTAAGAGTATTCTCCGGACAGGGTACGGCTCCTCTCGATACACTGGCAATTCAATGGTACATGGAAAATGGCATACCCACCAGTAACATTAAGGCAGCAGCTGTTCCTGCTGTGATTGATCTTTGCATCACTGTCATGAAAGAGCAAGGAAAACTGAGCTTTTCAGATGTGGTTACCCCCACCCTGAATCTCCTCCAGAATGAAGAAGAAGAATGGTATCCCAACCTAACAAAAACTCTGCAGTTACTGATTCAGGCTGAAAATGAACTGGAAGGGGACAGAATAGAAAAACTACAGGCGGTGTCTGACCGGTTCTATAGAGGTGATATTGCTGATGAACTGGTTAAATGGTACCAATCTGAAGGAGGATTATTGACAAAAAATGATCTTGCCAGACATCAGACCCGTATTGAGGAACCGGTTACAATTCAATATGGCGATTTTACGATCTGTAAATGCAACACCTGGACACAGGGCCCTGTGCTTTTGCAATCACTGAAATTATTGAATCAGCTTAATTCAAATCAATATAAATATCTTTCAGCAGAATATATTCATCTTGTAACAGAGGTGCTGAAACTAAGTTTCGCCGACAGAGATCATTGGTATGGAGATCCAGCATTTGAAAAAGTACCGCTTGAACAATTGCTTTCGGATGAATATGCTGCCTTACGTGCCCCCCTCATTGACATACAACAGGCTTCAAACCAACCCCGTCCGGGAGACCCTGTAAACATGAAACCACAGATTGGCGAAGGAGTCTACGAATCCTGGGATGGGGGTACAACAACCTGTTGCGTTGCTGATAAATGGGGAAATGTTGTGGCAGCTACTCCCAGTGGTTGGGGATCTGAGGCCGGTTTTGGTGGCACAACCGGTATTACCCATGGGACCCGTTTACGAAGCCTGAACACAACACCAGGGCACCCGAATTGTATAGAACCGGGTAAAAGACCCAGGATTACACTCACACCAACCATGATACTTAAAAACAACAAACCCATTATGGCTGTTAGTGTTGCAGGAGGTGATCTGCAGGACCAGACTACCCTGAATCTGATCCTAAATATACTGAACTACGGATTAACCGCC
>CAZGOR010000115.1:0-7209 GCA_964527875.1 uncultured Bacteroides sp.
ACTAAGATCTTACACCCGAACTCACACATACCAGAAACCAGGAAAACAGTCAACTACAAGATCCCTTGCTCCTCCAGACATTTCCTGATCCTTTCATGCTCTGCCTGATATTTAGCTTCCATATTTTGCAATATCTTTTGAAAACGTTCTTCTTCCCGAATATTATCAAACAGGGGATCGTGTTTAATATAAGTTACCCACCATAATGAATAAGTTTGTTTTTTATTAACTTCATTTAAATATTGGTATGCCTTTTCCTTGTCACCTAAAAAAGCATAAACCGCTGCCAGATCATAATGAGCAGCCTTATTCCATGCGAATTCCCTGCCAAGTTTTATACTTTCTATACAATATTTTATTTGTTGATTAAAATAATACTCTGCCTCTTTATATTTGCCTGCCTGCCAATAAGAAAAACCAACGCGATGCGAAGATGCTAAAGGTATAGATCCTGTTTCTTTCAAGCGTTTAACATATTTTTCAGCATACAGATAGGATTCATTGTAATGACCTGAAAATGTACTATATAAAGGTAAGTCATTTAAGTGGTAGTATGTATTTATTTTATAAGTCTTTTCACGCAATTTTAATGCATTTTCAAAATTTTCAGTACAAAATTCTACCCATGCTAAACTATGGAAATAGCTTGCTGAATCCCCATCCAATACAAATGCTTCCTGAAAATGATATTTTGCCTTATCAATGAATCCGGCGTTTAGATATGCTCGGCCTAAATCATATAATAAAATCGACAGCTCCTTTCCACGATTTCGAATCACTGCTGCATGCATATTAACAATAGCTTCAACCTGGTTTTCTAATACCCAAATAAAAATATATCCCTTAGCATAATATGACGTCCAATCGTTTGGATTGAATTTTATGCCTTTGTCATATTCTTTTATAGCCTGTTCAGGGTTACCGATTTCACGACAATAAACTCCCCTGATTGCATATGCTTCAGCAAAATGATCATCATACGATAGGGCAATATCTGTCAGAATTATGACAGAATCCAGAAAATCCTTTGAGAAATAAGTTTCCCAATAATGCTTGTTATAATATATCATAGCCAAGCCGGAATAAGCCTGTGCAAATGTAGAATCATATTCCAGGGCCTTATAACAGAGATCTTCAGCTTTTCCTAGTGCTTCCCTGTCACCCTCTAACCAATACTTCATAAATTCCTCCCTTCCTCTCAGATAAAAATCGTAAGCTGTAAGGTTTGTTGTCGGTACTTTCTGGATGAGTTGTTTTTCCTCAGGAGTTATAAGTACTTTTAATTCATCTGCAATTATTTGGGCAATTTCGCTCTGAATAATAAATATATCCCGATATTCTCTATCGTATATTTCTGACCACAAATGATCTTCATTTATGGCCTGTATTAATTGAACACTGATTCTCATTTGGTTTCCCTGCCGCTGAACAGTTCCTTCGATAAGGAAATTGACTCCTAATTCTTCTCCAATTTCTGAAAGAGACTTTTTTTCTTCTTTCTCTTTGTATCTTAAAGTAGATGTTCTACCAAGAACCCTTAGATCAGCTATTTTTGATAATTGATTAATAATTACGTCAGTAATCCCGTCACTAAACCAGGCCTGTTCCTCATCACTGCTTAGATTATCAAAAGGAAGCACAGCAATGGATTTTTCCAGGTCCTTAATTTGCTTTTCTCTGCCAATGATATTAAATATGAAAAGCATTACAGCAACAATAACAACAACCAATGCAAGTCCGGATAATAATAGTGTTAATCTTTTCTTTAGTATACGTATGGTTGATTTGGAATCATCTGGCACTTTTCTTGCATTTTTTATTTCTTTGGGCTTTGCTTTATCAGCGGCTTGGGTGTCCTTATATTTCAGATACCACTGGATTATTGTTGTCAGGTTGATTAATACAGGTCGTACCTGTTGTGGATCAAATTCTTTGGGATGTGCACCGAATGTTGACATACTATTCAAGCTCTGCATTGAAGTTATTATGTGTACAGGAACTTTCTCTTCCCTGTTCAGCTTATCAATGATGCCTTTAAGTGGTTCGGTTTTAGGAGGTCTTTTTAGTTCCGATTCACACAGATCAGTAACGATAACCTCAAGGCATCTTCTCGAATAGAGTAGAATGATGTTCTCATCATCGGCTTTAATTAATCGTACCAATTCCTTTTCCAGATCAGGAAACGAACCTTTAAAAGATTCATAGAATTTCTCCAATTCTTTTATTTCGGCTGACCAGATCTGCATCAAGAGGAATATTAATATAGGAAATATCGACTCCTGGCAGAAGTTAGATTAATATATTTACTGTCAGGAATTAATCTTTGATATTGAGAGGTTTGATAATATAAAATTACATAATTCCAATCGAAATTCAAATAGTAATCTATGAATTGTTAGGACTTCTATAATACAAGCACTTGGACATCAAGACGGCTTTATGTTGTACTAATAACACACAAATCCTTATTTATATGAGTTATTTTTGTTTCATTATTTGTTCTGGTTTATATATTTAATAAATAGATTTCATTCTGTAAATAAGTAATTTTAATATCCCGTTCCCCAGCAGTTTTAAATGTTGATATTTTACTAATTTTACTGTATACATCAAGTTACAAAAAAATATTTCAATATTATAACCAAGCCAATACCTTTCCATCATTGATATTTTTTATAATTTAAAATTTATTTGTTAAGTTTTCAAGGGTTTGCTAGTCGTCCATAAATATATAATGTTTACGAAGTAAAAAATATTCTCCTAATATTTATTCAAGATATAAAGGAATGGCTGACTATACTTGCCATTCCTTATTCTTTAAATACCTCAGATAGGCAGATTTATTTAAGAATCCATCCCGGAATAGAAAGGAGATTTTTGCAAGATAGTTTTGTTTTTGAGCTTTCTTATCAATGGCAAGTATAATCAGCCATTCCTTTATCCATAGAAAAAATAATTTGACTTTCGTAAAAGTCCAAAATTAAAGAACCGCCCCGGGATTAGGAGCGGTTCAGTCACAGGTTATCCGCCTCGCGGGCCTGCAAATCTCAAAAAATTAAGACTCACTTATAAAATTAGAAAAATCATATCAATTTTCAATACTTCACATTATCTTTTCTATTATAACGATTTTTTACCCTGAATAGCAAGTATAGCTTGCCATTCATTAATATTTACAGGCATTATTGACCTGCTTCATAATGCTCCCACTAATGAGCTGTTTCAAAGATTGGTGAACTCAGGCTTAATGAGCATCATGCCACAGATGATAGGTTTCTGGTGTAAACAGTATGGGCATAACGTCAGTTATAGCCTTTATGGTGGACTAACCAGGATTATAAAACATATCCCGGATAACCTGGATTTAGCTTTTATAAGTTCTTTCACTTTTACAGCACATCTGGCATATGCAATCAGTAATATGCTTCGGACAAAGGGAGTCATAACAATCTTGGGAGGACCGCATGCCAGGTGTTATCCTGAAGACAGTTGTAAATATTTTGATTTTGTCCTTGGCCTGACTGACAAGGAAATGCTTTATGATATTTTGAAAGATTGTGACCATCATTATCCCGGGATATTTTTATCCTGTAATAAACAACCCCAATTCCTTCCTTCTATAAAAGAGCGTTGGGAATTTATTGAAAAGGGATTTCTTAATGCCTCTGTAATTAAGCTTATTCCAATGCTTTCCAGTTTTGGATGTCCCTATAAATGTGATTTTTGCATCAATTCAACTATTCCGTATCAACAATTAGATATCGATCCCCTGAAAGGGGTCAAACTATGAATAACCCGGTACGAAGTGCCGGGCATGGATGCAAATCCTGACCACAACCCCTGAACAGGGGTTGAATTAAATTAAAGCTGTGGACCAGCAGCGATCAATTTTTTGGTTTCTTCATTATCGGCAAATTGTTCAAAATTCCTGATAAATTTTTCAGCCAGATTTTTTGCAGCTGCATCCCATTCTTCAGGAGTGTCCCAAATATTTCGTGGATTCAGAATATGATCATCCACACCGGGAACACTTTTAGGAATATTCAGATTAAATACCGGTAGCAATTCATAATCAACATTATTCAATTTTCCATCCAATATCGCATCAATAATTTTTCTTGTATCCGGAAGATCAATCCTGTAACCACCTTTTCCATAGGCACCACCCACCCAACCAGTGTTCACCAGCCATGCTTGAGTTCCCTTCTGATCCATCTTATCAATAAGTTCATTCGCATAAATAATCGGATCGAGAAGAAGGAAAGCTGCACCAAAACAGGCTGAGAATGAAGGTATTGGTTCTGTGATGCCACGTTCGGTACCAGCAACTTTAGCAGTATAACCTGATATAAAATGGTATTTGGTCTGATCATGTGTCAGCCTGGCAACAGGAGGCAATACGCCAAATGCATCGGCTGCGAGGAAAATGACATTATTAGCATGACCAGCTTTAGAGACAGGTTTAACAATGTTTTTAATATGGTATATTGGATAGGAAACCCTTGTGTTTTCTGTTTTCGAGTTATCATGGAAATCAACTTTGCCGGTTTTCTCGTCAAAAACAACATTCTCCAGCAATGCATCTCTTTTAATAGCATGGTAAATATCCGGCTCTTTTTCAGGATCAAGTCTGATACACTTGGCGTAGCAGCCTCCTTCAAAATTAAACACACCTTCATCATCCCATCCATGTTCATCATCTCCAATCAGAGCCCGGTTGGGATCAGCTGAAAGCGTGGTTTTCCCGGTACCTGAAAGACCGAAGAAAACAGCTGTTTTACCATCTTTTCCAACATTTGCGGCCGAATGCATACATGCTATATTTTTTAAAGGAAGGTAATAATTCATGATCGAGAAGATCCCTTTTTTCATTTCACCTCCATACCAGCTCCCCCCGATGCAGGCCATCTGTTCTTTAAGGTTAAATACTGCAAATACTTCACTGTTCAGTCCATGTTCCTTCCACCTGGGATTAGTTATTTTTGATGCATTCAGTACAACAAAATCAGGTTGAAAGCTTTTCAGTTCTTCTTCAGTTGGACGGATAAACATATTTTTTACAAAATGAGCCTGCCATGCAACTTCAGTAATAAACCTGATATGAAGTCTCGAATCTTCATTTGCACCTGCAAAACCATCCTGAACATACAATTTTTTCCCTGAAAGTTGTTTAGCCGACAGTTCTTTCAGTTCACTCCAGATTTCTTCAGTAATGGGTTTATTATCAGAAGCTTTTCTGTGTTCATTTTTCCACCATATATTATCCCGGGATGTTTCTTCTTTTACGATGTATTTATCTTTAGGAGAACGTCCGGTAAATATACCCGTATCCACTGTCACAGCCCCAAACTCAGTAACATACCCTCTCTCAAGTCCCTCAAGCGAGGGATCAGTTTCATGTTTGAATAATTCATCATACGATAAATTATGGAAAATTTCTTTCGTGCCGGTTATTCCGTAAATTGAAAGATCCAATTTGTTCTTCATATTTACCATTATTTTACCAGTTAATGAGATTTAGAAATCAACTCTTCGGCTAATATACAAAAATATGTTTTATAACATAAATTTTAGAAAGATCCATAAAAAAGCTGTTTTAAAAGTTAAGGAAAGAATACCGGATCTTTTAAAACAGCTTCACACAGAATGGAAGTATTTATGATGTTTTTATTTGCTTTCTTTCACAGCGGCCTGTGCGGCAGCTAACCTGGCTATAGGTACACGGTATGGTGAACAGCTGACATAATCCATTCCTACACGGTGGCAAAATTCAACCGAAGCAGGTTCACCCCCATGCTCACCGCAAATGCCGACTTTCAGTTTTGGATTTGTACTTCTTCCCTTTCTTGTGCCCATGTCAACCAGCTGTCCCACTCCTTCCTGATCCAGTATCTGGAACGGGTCATTCTTAAGGATGCCTTTCTCCACATATACGGGTAAAAATTTACCGGAATCATCCCTGGAATAGCCATAGGTCATCTGTGTCAGGTCATTGGTACCAAACGAGAAAAACTCGGCTGTTTCTGCAATTTTATCTGCCACGAGGCATGCCCTGGGAATTTCAATCATGGTACCAACATGATATTCTATTCTGTCGTTTCTCTCTTCAAACACCTTTTCTGCCGTATTTCTCACGATTTCTTCCTGTAACTGAAATTCTTTCTGTACTCCGGTCAGCGGTATCATGATCTCCGGAATAGCTTTGATGCCTCTTTTTTTCAGGTTAAGGGCAGCTTCAATAATGGCCCTTGTCTGGGTTTCCGATATTTCAGGGTAGGTATTGCCCAGGCGGCAGCCCCGGTGGCCAAGCATTGGATTGAACTCACTCAGTTCGTCCACCTTGGCTTTGATCTCCTCTATTGAAATACCTATTTCCCCGGCCATTTCTTCCTGGCTCTCTTCCTCATGGGGAACAAATTCATGTAAAGGAGGATCCAGGAGACGGACTGTAACGGGTAAATCATGCATCGCCTCAAATATTCCCTCAAAATCCTCTCTCTGAATGGGTAGAAGCTTATCGAGAGCTTTTCTGCGGCCTTTTTCATCATTTGCCAGGATCATTTCCCTCATGGCTTTGATGCGATGACCCTCGAAAAACATATGTTCAGTGCGGCAAAGACCGATGCCTTTTGCCCCAAAATTCCTGGCAATCTTTGAGTCTTTCGGTGTATCGGCATTTGTCCGGACATACATCCTGGTATATTTATCAGCCAGTTCCATGATGCGGCCGAAATCACCACTCAGATCAGGATCCATCGTTTTTATCTGGCCTTCATAGACCTCGCCGGTTGTCCCGTTCAGTGAAATCCAGTCACCTTCCTTATATGCCTTGCCATCAATGCTCATCACACGTGTTTTATAATTCACCTTGACAGCTCCGGCACCTGAGACGCAGCATTTACCCATACCCCGGGCTACAACAGCTGCATGGGAAGTCATGCCCCCTCTTGCCGTCAGGATCCCTTTTGCAACACTCATCCCGCGAAGATCTTCAGGTGAAGTTTCGATCCTGACGAGGATCACTTTCTGACCCTTTTGTGCCCATTCCTCAGCTTCATCTGCAAAGAAAACTACCTGCCCGGTAGCTGCACCCGGAGATGCAGGCAAACCCTTTGCCAGTATCTTTACAGATTTCAGTGCTGTCTTATCAAATACAGGATGTAACAAATCATCCAGTCTGTCGGGGTCGACCCTGAGCAATGCTGTTTT
>CAZGOR010000115.1:7219-10380 GCA_964527875.1 uncultured Bacteroides sp.
GCAATCTTAACCATTGCAGCACCTGTACGTTTACCATTCCTGGTTTGCAGTAACCACAGTTTACCTTCCTGAATCGTAAATTCAAGGTCCTGCATATCTTTATAATGATCTTCCAGTTTTTGCTGGATATCATCCAGTTCTTTATAGATCTCCGGCATATTCTCTTCCAATGACGGGTATTTGTTTCGTCTTTCTTCCTCTGATACTTTCGCGAGCTTTGACCATCTCACAGATCCCTCTTTTGTAATCTGCCGCGGTGTGCGGATACCTGCAACCACATCCTCACCCTGTGCATTCAGCAGATATTCCCCGTTAAATAAATCCTCACCGCTACCTGCATCCCTTGTAAATGCAACTCCCGTACCGGAGGTATTGCCCATATTTCCAAAAACCATGGCCTGTACATTCACAGCCGTACCCCACTCTTCCGGGATATTATTCAGTTTTCGGTAGTATTTTGCACGCTCATTGTTCCAGCTGTCAAAAACAGCCATGATCGAACCCCACAACTGTTCCCACGGATCGGTCGGAAAATCCTTGCCGGTTTTATCTTTCACTGCTTTCTTAAAACGCACGACAAGTTCTTTCAGATCTTCGGTTGTCAGTTCAATATCATCGACGACTTCCTTTTCTTCCTTGATATGGTCAATGATTTCTTCGAAAGGATCAATATCTTCTTTTGATTCGGGTTTTAATCCCATCACAACATCACCGTACATCTGGATAAAACGCCTGTAGGAATCCCATACAAAACGTTCATTCCCGGTTTTTTTAACAAGCCCCTGAATCACCTCTTCGTTCAACCCAAGGTTAAGGATGGTATCCATCATGCCGGGCATCGAGGCACGTGCTCCTGATCTGACGGAAACAAGGCACGGATTGGAGGGATCACCGAATTTTGTTGCCATGATCTTCTCAATACTGGCCATCCCGTCTTCGACTTCTTCCTTAATAAGCCCGATCACCTCATCCTGACCCAACTGATTATATTCGGTACAGACATCGGTTGTAATTGTGAATCCGGGAGGAACAGGCACACCAATACGGCTCATTTCAGCCAGATTAGCTCCCTTTCCCCCAAGCAGGTTCTTCATGTCTGCCCTTCCTTCAGCAGTTTTATTACCAAATTTGTAAACTCTTTTAGTTGTTGACATATCTCAAATGTTTAAAATTTTGTATAAATAATTTATGCTTTGTGCGATTAATTGTTATCAATTCAGCATTACTGTCAAATGATTGTATAAGATGCAAAGTAACTGCTCCTTTTTTTAAGAGTACAAATGTATCTAAAAAATATTTAAATTGGTTTTAAATAATGGTTTTGTGAATTGGTGAAATGTTTGCGCAGCAAACATTCGCGAGCGGTATGTGTCTGTGGCCTCGTGGGAGCGAGCAATTGGTGAATTGGTATATTGGTATATTGGTATATTGGTATATTGGTATATTGGTATATTGGTATATTGGTGTGTGTGAGGACTGGGAGTGAGTGAGTTTTTGGTGAATTGGTGGGTGTGAGTATTGGGTATATGGGTGTGAAAGTGATCCTGAAGATGAAAATTGCAAGTAATTACTGGCTTTTTTAAATACTGGAAGATTGAGTTTGTCCCGAAAAGTGATTTATAAATCACAATTTGGGCTAAAGCAATAATTTACAGCGATATAGCATAATCATAGCATTCAGGCCGGGGTTGGTTTTGCCCGGTAATTTAAGTGAGCTATTCATTTAAAGTGTTATATTGTTATCAGCCCGGGCAGGGCTATGATCAGACGGAATATTTGCCGGGGATATAAAGTAAATCTTTTGAATTATATTCTATTGGCGGGGAAGAAACAATTTATTAAATTTACTTTAGCAAATCTTTGAATTAACAGAACATTGGCAACGAAGCCTGTCATACGGATTGAACCGCGTTGTTATAACGACAGTGATGTGGTGGCAATTATCTTTGATTATAATGACTCCATCATCAAAATCATCAGGGAGATTGACGGGGCAATATGGAGCAGGAAGATGGGTTACTGGTATATCCCTGCCGGCAAATTTAAGCTTTCAGAGGTATTTGAGAAACTACGGTCTCATGCATTCATTGATTATTCAGCTTTAAAGGTTCATAAAAAAGAAGCTGAAGTGCCGGATGATTCTCCAAAGAAAAAAGGCGGCAAAACAGCAATATCTGATTTACCAGAGGGATATCTTGAAAAACTCGAACAAAAAAGATATAGCGAACAAACGATCAGAACATATACCGGTTATTTTCGAGATTTTGCAACTCATTTTTCCAGCAGGAAACCGGAGAACATTACAGTTGAAGAGATAAACAATTATATTTTGGGATTGATAAGGGAGAAAAATATATCTCACAGTCAGCAGAATCAGCGGATCAATGCTATTAAGTTTTATTATGAAAAAGTACTTGGGCAAGAGAAGCAATATTACCAGGTTGAAAGGCCCAGAAAGGAATTAAAGTTACCGGATGTATTAAGCAAGGAAGAAATTGCTTCGATGATAGAAGGTACAAATAATCTTAAGCACAAATGTCTGATCGTTATGATATACTCCTGTGGGCTAAGGAGAAGTGAGGTTATTAACATGAAGCCCGGAGATATTGATTCCCGGCGGATGCTTATCAAGATCCGGGGAGCAAAAGGGAAAAAGGACAGGTATGTTCAACTTGCAAAGGGTGCATTAAGCATTTTACGACAATATTATAAGGAGTATAATCCATCGGTTTGGTTGTTTGAAGGGCAGAAAGGTGGGCAGTACAGTGCTGAGAGTATTATAAATGTAGTGAAACAGGCTGGCCGGAGGGCAGGGATCAAGAAGAATGTTTTTCCACACATACTCCGGCACAGTTTTGCCACGCATCATTTGGAGCAGGGGACAGATTTAAGGTATATTCAGGAATGGCTGGGACACAGCAGTTCCAAGACCACAGAGAGATACACTCACGTATCGCGGGCAGATTTCAGCCGGTTCCGCAATCCGTTTGACGACATTTCCGGTGATTCAATATGAAACTACACATACACATCAGATTATTAGAAATATATGTAGTTCAAACAAGGTTACATAAATGAAATATATGTAATTTCACTGATACATAATCGTTGAACTAAAACCGCCTGCGGCGGTAACTTTAAAGCAGACAACTTCATCAATT
>CAZGOR010000116.1:0-10369 GCA_964527875.1 uncultured Bacteroides sp.
TCTGTGAAAACTCTGTGGACTCTGTGGTTTATACTACTTTTTAGACAGTCTCATATTCATTTGGTTCCTGGTTCCAAGTTGCTTGTTCCTGGCGAGTGTAAGTTATTATTAAGTGTGTGAAACAGTTAAAGTCCGGTTGTTAACCAGATACATTTCAACAGCATGGAGTAAGACGGAAAAGTCCCCATGTACCAATGAAGAGTGGGGATTGCCATCTGAACAAATTATGTCATTAAAAATTATTTAATAATTTAATATAACCATGAAACTAACAGTAAAACTTATCATTTTCATTTTCCTGATCCTCACATTTACAAAATGTGCAGATGATAAAACCTATGTATCGGTTGTGTTTGATGTGGAGGATTATATCACTCCTGCATCTGAAGGTATTGATGATATTCCAAAATGGATTGCTGAAATCATGTCGGATGTAGGGATAACAGGTACTTTTTTTGTCATCGGAGAGAAAACACGGTCTCTTGAAAGCCGAGGACGACAGGATGTAATAGCCGCAATGGCAAAGCATGATATCGGTAGTCATACCAATTTCGGTTCAATCCATCCCACAGTAACTGAAATACTTGAGTATGCCGATTGGGATTCGGGTGTACAGCAGATGTTGTACAATGAATCCGACGGTTTTGATGAGCTTGAACGTATCTTCGGTGTGCCTGTCATTACCCTCGCCCGCCATGGCGGATCTTACGGACCGCAGTTGATTTATGCATTGGGACAACTTGGGAAAGGATATGTTTATTCGCCTATTCATCTGCCCGGACATAATGCGGTCTGGTTCTGTAACACCCTGAATTTCCATGGCGATTATGGATTTTTCGATAATACATATTATAAGGATGAACTTTTTAATCCGGTTTTTGACAGCGTTCAAAGGAGCTTTCAGAAAGAAATCGAAGGCATGGATGTAATAGCCTTCTTTGGCTGTCATCCCTGCAAAGTGCGAACTGAGCAGTTCTGGGATTTTAATTATTATGAAGGTGCCAATCCTCCGTTAAGTGAATGCAAAGCTCCCGACCTCCGTCCACTTGAGAGTATGGAAACAGCGAAAAAGAACTTCAGGCGATTAATGGAATTTCTGAAATCACAGGACAATATCAGGATCACCACATTTAGTGATTTGATGAAGCGATTCTCTTATCAGAAGGATTTCATAACCAAAAAGGAACTGCGCGATTATGCTGAAAATGTTCTTGTACAGAAATCTATTGTTATTGACAGGAATTTTTCTCCTTCAGAAATGTTTTCAGCTTTTGTAAGATCTTTAACCGAATATGCACAAACGGGTAAAATACCAAACAAATCAGAACGGGAAAGTCCATTGGGGCCAATGGAGATGCCTGATAGTATACCTGGAATGTCTGAATTAAGTAATATTCAAGCGTTTACACTGGTTGGTGAGGCATATAACCGGATCAGAGACAGGGGATATCTTCCTGCATGGCTCAGTGTTGGTGAAGACCGGATTGGAACAGGATCACTCCTGGCTTTGTTCAGTGATATGTATCTTGATATACTTTCAGGGGAACCGGATGAATCGTACAAAATTATTCCATTTGATACTTATCCACAAGAGAATGAAAAGGCAATTATTTCGGAAGTTGAAGGATGTAAATACTGGATCGTGCACCGACCTGATCTAGACATGTCACACCTGGTAAAATTGACCAGGCAGCAGTTGTGGACGCTGAAACCAGCACGGGAGAAATAAATTGGTTCTCAGTTCCCAGTTCTCGGTTTGATGTGTGTTTAGAGTTTGGGTGTGTAAGAAATGGTTCCCGGTTCTCACCCGCCCGTACCGACCGGTAAGTTCCTGACCGAATGACAGGGTCAGGCGGGAATCCTGGTGAGTCTAAGTTCTTCCGGTTGTTAACCGGTAGTCATATCAATAATGGGTGATAGTGTAAAACCGGTTGTTAACCGGGGAATGTTTCATGGTGCTTGGTGGGTGTGAGAGTGGATGTGCGGTTTCTGTCTGCCCGTATCGAACTGAATGAATCACATATCAATCACTCAAAATAATAATACTCTTCCTTCAGTTTTAAAAGTCTGATTGCTTCTTCGCTTGGCTTGGGATTAAAATCATCCTCATTATAATATTTTGTTGAATCCCAAATGATCTGGCCACCCAGAACACGGGGATCACCGGTAGATTCAAGATAATCATTGAGTTTTTCTGATAGATCTTTTTTAATAGTCTGATATTCATCATGATTTGCGATATTATTCATTTGCCAGGGATCATTTTTTAGGTCATATAGTTCTTCTGAAGGACGTTTCAGAAACGCATGTTCAAATAATGGTTTTACAATTGGATTGTCTTTATTTGCCAGCATATATATTTTTGTTGGACAGGGATAATGCAGCATATGGGCATCGACATCGCCGAAGAGTGGAGGATCACCTGCCGGCCAGCGTTCAGGTTCATAGTTACGGATATATAAATAATCATATGTCCGTATAGCCCTGCAGGGATAGCCCAATCCATTATGACGACACAATGCATGCCGCTCCCGCGCAGTAATGATGAAATCCCGGTGTTCATCAATTCGCCCGGATTTGTCTGAAAATAATATATTAATAAAACTTTGAGCGGTCATATAATCAGGTATTTCCAGTCCTGCCAGTTCAAGATATGTAGGTGCAAGGTCACTGAGACTGACAAAATCATCCACAATTCTTCCTTCAGGAATCTGATCCTTCCATGAAATAATCAGTGGTATTCTTGTCCCGAAATCGTAGACATTCGCTAATCCCCGTGGCATCTGCCAGCCGTTATCACTGCAGATGACAATCAGGGTATTCTCATATTGCCCTGTATTATTAAGTATGTTTAGAATCTGGCCAACATTTGTATCAAATCTTTCAATTTCATAATAATAATCACAAATATCACTTCTCATGGTATCATTATCAGGTAAATAGGGAGGTACGATAACTTGGTGTAAATCCATTCCTGATGATATACCTGAACCCACGCTGTACGGCCGGTGTGGATCTTGAGTGTTGTACCAGAAACACCATGGTTTATTTGACTTATTTGCTTCCATGAATTCTTCAAACGAGTTGTATTCAGTACCTGCATGATTTCTTTCCCGGCCGCTTTCCTCTACACTTCCGGGTCCCCATCCTTTACCTGTATAACCGACAAAATAACCGGATGCTTCGAGCATTTCAGTATAGATCGGGAATTTTGCAGGGAAAGTTCCCCACAGGTTAGCACCTTCTTCCAATCTCCAAATATCTTGTCCCGTTAACAAAGATGCCCGTGCAGGTGAGCAGGAAGGAGCCGCACAGAATGCATGTGTAAAACGGATTCCCTCGCTGGCAACCTGGTCGATATTCGGGGTTTGAACAACCGGGTCACCATAACAACCCAGATGATTCCATGATTGGTTATCCGACATCATCATCAGGATATTTGGAGGTGGTTGTTTTTCGGGTTGACAGCTTAATAAAAGCAACATAATAGGTATGATGATCATTGCGGTAAACCCGGAATTAAATTGGTGATAGAAAATTTTCATTTTTTCTATTGTTAAATAATTATGTTGTTGTTGCAAGTATAATCAGAATATTTAACAATCGGCTATTCCATGCCCTGAAAGGGCGAAATAAACTGAATATGAAATCTATTCTTAATCCAACCTTCTATAATTAGATTATTTTAATATTGAGCCTTCGCCGAAAAGTAGTTTGAATATCATTATTTTGTATTAAAGACCTGATTAATAAAGATTTAACACAATCCCAGCCTTTAGGCTAGGGTTTCTGAGAATCAATAATTTATGGAGCTTTAGCCCCTTAACTATTACTTTTCGGAGTGGACTCAATATTCCAATCTCCGAATCATATAGATAACCATTAAAATGGTAAATTAGTACTAATTAAATTTTAGCACTTCATATGAAACAAAAAGCCGGAGCCATTATCATCTGGATTATTCTGCTGGCAATAATATTTATCAGGCCGTGGATTAGACGTTTGCCCGAATTGCCTGAAATAACAAGCGAAATAAAGCCCTGGACATACTGGTGGTGGATGGGAAGCGCCGTTGACACTGCTGGGATCATACATCAGCTTGAATCTTTTGCTGAAGCAGGCATTGGTGGAGTTCATATTATTCCAATCTATGGAGTAAAAGGGTATGAAGAAAATTTTACTCCTTATTTGAGCAGTAAGTGGATGAAGATGCTTGAATATACGTTGAATGAATCACACAGACTTGGACTTGGGGTGGATATGACCACTGGCACGGGCTGGCCATTCGGAGGACCTCAGATTGATACTTCTCTTTCAGCAAAGGAATTCAATCCTGAATCGACAGAGATCGGTTATGCCATGCCTACATGGCAAAAGGTAAAGCGTGCAGCACCCGGAGCTGAAGGACTGGTTATCGATCATTTTAATAAAGATGCACTGGCTCTGTATTTAAAAAGATTTGATTCTGCTTTTAATTATACTGATATAGATGTTTCCGGTCTCCGCGCAATGTATAACGATTCTTATGAAGTATACGGTGCAAACTGGACAGTAGATTTCCTATCAGAATTTAAAAGAAGAAGAGGCTATGATCTGGAACCCTATCTTAGTATTTTATCTGATACTTTACCGGATAGGGAATCAACAAGGATCTGGTCTGATTATCATGAAACAATCGCGGACCTTATTTTTGAAGAGTTCACGATGGCATGGGACCATTGGGCGGGACAATCGGGTTTTATAACACGCAACCAGGCACATGGATCGCCTGGAAACCTGCTCGATCTGTATGGTATATGCGATATCCCGGAAACAGAGTCTTTTGGCCCGGGAGAATTTAATATTCCCGGATTAAGAAAAGATGACAAATTTGAAAAGGAGAGTTTCTGGATTCCTGAACCACTGGCCATGAAGTTTGCCTCTTCTGCTGCGCATACTCAGGGGAAAAAGCTGGTTAGCTCTGAGACTGCTACATGGCTGGCTGACCATTTCAAGGTTTCCCTGTCGCAGGTTAAACCTCAGGTTGACCAATTATTCGTTGCCGGGATCAATCACATCTTTTACCATGGTATAACATATTCTCCTGAAAATGAAAATTTTCCTGGATGGTTATTTTATGCATCAACAAATTTTGGTCTTCAATCCCATCTGTGGGCCGATCTTCCTGAACTGAACAGCTATATTACCCGCTGCCAGTCATTGCTGCAAAATTCTCGGCCTGATCAGGATTTTCTGCTTTATTTCCCAATCCATGATCTCTGGAACGGATCCGGTCCGGATCATAAAGTATTGCAACTAGATGTGCATTCGGTGGACCAGTGGCTTCTGAACTCACCATTTGGAAAGCTGGCCGTAGAAATGACAGACGCGGGATATGTATTCGATTATATATCTGATAAGCAATTGTTTGCATTATCCGTGGATGGAAAAGGTAAGATCATCTCAGGTAATACCAGATATGAAGGTATTATTATACCTTGTATGAACCATATGCCATTGGAGACTCTGAATGCAATTTATGACCTGGCAGAAAAAGGTGTGAAAGTGTTGTTTCATGAACAATTCCCAATCACAGTACCAGGCTATTTTGAGTGGGAACAAAAGCAAGAAAAACTTGAAAAAATAATGGACAGTCTGAAACTGTTACCAGCAGTTAAACTGTTCGGACAAAAGGAGGAGATTGAATATTTTACCGATCTGAAAGGTGAACAATTGGCAGGGAAAGGGTTGTCTTTCATCCGGAAACAAGATAAATACGGTATTGTTTATTTCATTTCAAATTTTTGTTCCGAAGAATTTAATGATACGGTTCTGCTTAACCAAATTTTCAGGACGGTTGAATTATATGATCCATTAAACGGAAGAAGAGGCTTACTGCCTGTTATAAAAGGAAAGGAAGGTGAACAATTATGTGCCTTCACACTTTCTCCGGGTGAATCTGTTTTCATTCGTTGTTACAGGAAAAAAAGGAAAGGCCCGCTTTGGCGTGATCATCATCCCACTGATTACGAAATAATCCTGCCAGAGAAATGGGAACTTGAGTTTCACGACGGATATCCGGATATTCATGGATATTATTTAGTTGATTCACTGGGATCATGGATTGATGCAGGGACAGATACCCTGCTAAAGTACTATTCAGGTTATGGAAAATACTCTCTTGATTTTGTATTACCGGATACCATTGAGTTGAACCGGGAATATGTTCTGGACATGGGAGATGTACGGGAGACCGCGAAGGTTTGGCTGAATGGTCAATATATTGGTAAAGCATGGTGTATCCCATTCCGGCTTCTTATCCCGCAGGGCATACTGGCACCGGATAATCACCTGAGTATTGATGTAAGAAATCTTTCTGCAAACAGGATCATAATGCTTGACCGGTCCGGAGCAAATTGGGAGAAATTTTATGATATCAATTTTGTGCATATCGATTATACACCATTTGATGCCAGTGAGTGGGAACCGGTGGAATCCGGATTGCCCGGACCGGTAAAGATTTTTTTAACAAAATAATTCTAAAATTGTATAAATTGAATATATTTGCGCCAAACTAATATCTGTTGAAGAAATCTCAATTGCATATCAGGCTTGACAATTGTTTACTTAGTTTAAAGGATCCAGGCTGAGAATGGTATGCTTATGCTTATATAAGAAGGAAGCCGTTCTCGGATAAACTGGGAACGGCTTCCTTCATAAATAGGGGAATATAACATTATGATCACCCAACCAGTCAGAGAAGGATTATACCGGCCGGAGTTTGAGCATGGCAGCTGTGGTATTGGATTTGTGACCCATATCAAAGGAAAGAAGTCACATAGTATCATCCAGATGGGACTGGAAGTCCTGGTGAATATGACGCATCGTGGAGCCGAAGGGGCTGATGCAAAAACCGGCGACGGTGCAGGCATACTTCTTCAGATACCCAGGGATTTTTACCTGATACAGGGTTATGAGCTTCCACCTGAAGGAAAGTTTGGAACAGGTATTGTCTTTCTTCCTAAAAAGGAAGAAGAAGCCAGAGAATGTCTGAAAATGTTTGAAAATGAAATTCTTGAGGAAGGCGTTGAAGTGATCGGTTATCGTGATTTGCCGAGGAATCCTGATGTAATTGGGGAGATCAGCAGGGATACTGAGCCCGGAATGACCCAGATCCTGGTGGGCGCTGATATTGAGCAGCTTGATCTGGAGAGAAAATTATATGTTATAAGAAAAAGAATTGAAAAGAGGATCAGGGAGTCGGACTATACTCAGAAATCCTTTTTTTATATTCCAAGTTTATCAACCCGTGTGCTTGTTTATAAAGGCATGCTAACATCCGAACAACTGATTGATTATTATGCTGATCTTACTGATCACCGGTTGAACAGCGCAATTGCACTGGTACATTCCAGATTCAGCACAAATACTTTCCCCTCCTGGGATCTGGCCCAGCCCTTTCGTATGCTTGCCCATAACGGGGAGATCAATACGATAAAAGGAAACCGTTTCTGGATGAAAGCCAGGGAATCAATCCTGCATTCCCACTATCTTGGCGAGGATCTTCAGAAAATATATCCCATTATTGAACCCGATAAATCGGATTCAGCTTCACTCGACAATGTACTCGAATTCATGTATCTTACGGGTAAATCTTTGCCGCATGCCATTGCTATCCTGGTACCTGAATCATGGAATACAAAGAATCCTATATCAGATGATTTGAGGGCTTTTTATGAATATCATTCCACATTTCTTGAGCCCTGGGATGGCCCTGCATCTTTTCTTTTTTCTGATGGAAGATATATCGGGGGAACTCTTGACAGGAACGGTCTTAGACCCTCACGTTATCTTGTAACAAAAAATGATATTGTCGTAATGGGATCTGAAACCGGGGTTCAATATTTTCCTCCGGAGGATATTGTGGAAAAGGGTAGGCTTCGTCCGGGTAAAATGCTGCTCATTGATACAAAAGAAGGTAAAATATTTTATGATGAGGAATTAAAAAGAGATCTTTCAAAGCATAATCCATACAGTGACTGGCTTTCGCAAAACAGGGTTAACCTTGAAAAGATTGAGGTTGGAAGGGTTGTGTCTCCTGACCTGGGACCGGAACACAATTGTTTTCTTCACACTTTCGGGTATAGCAAGGAAGATATTGACATGATCATTACACCAATGGCTGAAAAAGGTCAGGAGCCGGTTGGTTCTATGGGGAATGATACGCCTCTGGCAGTTCTGAGCAACAATCCCCAGAGGCTTTTTAATTATTTCAAACAGCTTTTTGCCCAAGTGACAAATCCTGCCATTGATCCGATAAGAGAAGAATTGGTGATGAGCCTTACAGGATACATTGGTTCATTTCAGCAAAACCTGCTTGATGAAAGACCGGACCATTGTAAAATGATCAGATTGTCGGTCCCAGTCGTAAACAACACATATTTTCAGGTTATCCGAAAATTCAGTTATAAAGGATTCTCCACTGTTATTTTGCCGATGCATTTCCCGGTCGGTGAAGGGGAAGAAGCCCTTAAAAAGGCTGTTGACAAGCTTTGTGAAGATGCTGAAAAGGCAGTTGATGATGGAAAAAATTATATCATTCTCTCCGACAGGTATATAAATAAAGAGATGGCACCCATTCCATCTTTGCTTGCTGTATCAGCTGTTCATCATCACCTGATCAATAAAAGGAAGAGAATGCAGATCGATATTGTTGTGGAAACAGGAGAAGCACGTGAGGTACATCATTTTGCTCTTCTTTTCGGTTATGGAGCAAGTGTGATCAATCCATACCTTACTTTTGCCGTTATTGAAAAATTGGTAAAAGAAAAGATGATTCAGCTTGATTACCAGAAAGCAGAGGAAAATTACCTGAAAGCCATCAACAAAGGACTGTTAAAGATCCTTTCAAAAATGGGAATCAGCACATTGAGGTCCTACAGATCCGCACAGATATTTGAGGCAGTAGGGATCAGTGAAGAAGTTATCAATAAGTATTTTGAAGGCACTGTTTCGCGAATAGGAGGGATAGGATTGAAAGAAATAGCAAAGGAAGCCCTGGAGCCTCATAAAGAGGCATATAGTTTTGATTGCGAAGACAGGTTTATTCAGAGTTCCGGGTTTTATTATTTCAGGATGAAGGGTGAAAGACATGCATGGAATCCTGATACGATTACCCTCCTGCAGAAAGCTGTCAGGGCAAATGATTATGAAAAATATAAGGATTTCAGCAGAAAGGTGCTTGAGGAAAACCGGAAACCGCTGTTCCTCCGGGGATATTTTCGTCTGAAGTCAAATCCCATTCCGGTTAAGAAAGTCGAACCTGTTGAAGCAATAATCAAACGTTTTGTAACAGGTGCGATGTCGTTTGGTTCTATCAGTAAAGAAGCGCATGAAACTCTCGCGATTGCAATGAACAGGATTAATGGAAGGAGTAATACAGGTGAAGGTGGTGAGGACCCTGAACGTTTCCGTCTGAGGGATGATGGAACCAGTACGCGTAGCGCAATCAAGCAGATTGCCTCAGGCAGGTTTGGGGTGACTGCCGATTATCTTGTCAATGCAGACGAGATACAGATCAAGATAGCCCAGGGGGCAAAACCTGGAGAAGGCGGGCAGTTGCCCGGACACAAAGTAGATAGGATCATTGCAAAAACACGATATTCTATTCCTGGTATTACGCTTATATCACCTCCACCACATCATGATATCTATTCAATTGAAGATCTGGCACAACTCATATTCGATCTGAAGAATGTTAATCCGGAGGCAAAGATCAGTGTAAAACTTGTGTCTGCTTCAGGTGTTGGAACAATTGCCGCAGGAGTTGCCAAAGCCGGTGCGGATATTATTACCATTAGCGGCATGGAAGGGGGAACAGGTGCCAGTCCGGTTAGCTCAATTAAGCATGCAGGTCTTCCGCTTGAACTTGGACTGTCGGAAACACAGCAAATACTTGTCATGAATAACCTGCGTAAAAATGTGATTCTTCAGACTGATGGACAGATGAAAACCGGAATGGATGTTGTTGTTGCCGGTTTGCTGGGCGCCGAAGAGTTTGGATTTGCTACCGGAGCTTTGATTACACTGGGATGTGTCATGATGAGAAAATGCCATCTGAATACATGTCCGGTTGGTGTGGCAACCCAGGATCCATTGCTGCGGAAAAAATTCAATGGTAAACCGGAATTCCTGGTTAATTATTTTACTTTTATTGCTGATGAAATCAGGGAATTGCTCGCCTGTCTTGGATTTGAGAAGTTTGATGATATTGTAGGCAGGAGTGATCTTCTTTCTGTCACAGATGAAATTCAGCATTGGAAGGCAAAAACTGTTGATGTCAGTTCAATTTTATATTCCCCTTGATAATTTGCTGCTATTACATCCCTAA
>CAZGOR010000117.1:0-10196 GCA_964527875.1 uncultured Bacteroides sp.
TTATTTTTCCACCGTCCGGAGTGAATTTGGCCGCATTGGAAAGCAGGTTATACAGGATCTTCTCAATCTTATCCTGGTCAAATGTGGTGACCAGTTTCTGGTCCGGAATATCGAATTCATACTTTATCTTTTTTCTCTCTGCCAGGGGTATAAATGTGGAAAAGATAATCCGTATAAACCTCAGGACATCCGACTCAATCAATTCCAGCTTCATGTTTCCCGCATCCAGTTTCGACAAATCCAGCAACTGGTTGATTAAAGCAAGCAACCGGGTTGCACTCCGGTGCATTCGTTCCATGACCACGCGGTTCTTTTCTTTCATTTCCTCTTTAGCCAGGATATCTTCAAGGGGACCGATTATCAAAGTAAGTGGAGTACGAAATTCATGGGAAATGTTGGCGAAAAACCGGGTTTTCATCTGATCCATCTCCATGATCTGCAGATTTTTCTGCTCCAGTTCAGCAGTCCGCTCTTTAACTTTTTCCTCCAGTCCCTGACGTAACTGTTCAAGTGAAGTTACTGAATCATATGCACGCAGGCTTGCCAGAATAAGTGTAAATAATTTAAAAGCAGTGAGTTCTGTTTTTGTCTTATAATCATTAATATCATAAGAAACAATCACCTCCCGCTCGGGTGCATAACCCGGATAACCCGTTCTCAGGATGATCTGTGTAAACCGGTTATTCAATTTATCCCGGATATATTTTACCAGGTCAAGCCCGGCAGTATTTGTCTCCATTACAACATCCAGGAGGATCACAGCAATATCCGTATTGTTGCGTAAAACTGGTTCAGATTCCTTACCTGAATAGGTATGCAGGAATTCAATGCCTTTGTCTTTGTAAGTGAATCCTTTCAGTGCCATGCGGGTGACGCTGTGGATGTCTTCTTCATCGTCAACGACGAGGACTTTCCAGCACTCTCTGGATTCATCTACCGATTTTGAGGTTTTCTTTTTAGACGCTTTCTCTTCCTCATCTATAAAGAGCTTATCATCATCCCTTTCAGAAATTGATGAGTCGAAGAGGTCGTCGTGTTTTGGTTTGTCCATTGCCGGGGTATTTGGTTTTCAGTTTTCGGTTCTTAATAGTGAAAAATTTAAACTCGAGTGCCAGATTTGTCCGGTTGGAAACCTCCGACTTTCATCGGGGCAGGCGGACTTTTCAGCTCCATCAATCGTTGATAGCGCTGCCGGTTGAAAACCGGCAGCAACTTTCACACTTTCACACCTTCACACATTCTTAGCTTTAAGTCTCTGCTTTATCTTTCTTGCCTAGCGTCCATGCGACAATTGATACAATTGCTACAATTGTGACCTTTTCACTTTTTCCTTTCTCCTTTTATCTTTTTCCTAACTCACCCCCTAACTCCCCCTCTCGGGAGCTACTCTTTATACATAAGTCAAATAGTATTATTCTTCGGGTAAAATGTCCCGGCTGGAAAGCTGGGCTCTACATATTTAATCAACGCATCAATTAGTCCGGCTAAAAGCCGGACTTACAGGTTCTGGTATCCACTAATGATTCTAACTTTTAAACAATGCAAATATACCATAATAATAAAAATCTTAATGGTGGTTCGACTTTTAGTCGAACCTATTATGTGAGGTGATGACCTGTAGAGCCCGGCTTTCCAGCCGGGACATTCAATTCGCGGATACTAGTTGCAGAGCCCGGCTTTCCAGCCGGGACATTCAATTCTGGCCAATGCCTAAAACTTGTATCTATCCACTTTCAGTGGGAATATATTGTATTTGATACACTCGCTGAATCCCTCATTGTTACTGAAAAAAATATAGATATGTATATACCGTAGCTCTCGCGAGAGAGGGGGAACTGGTTGTTACTTCTTCAATGGTATTGTTATAATAAACCTGGACCCTTTTTCTAATTCGCTCTGGCATTCTATCGAACCATTCAGCTTTTGGGATATCAAGTTGTATACAATATGTAATCCAAGGCCGGTACCTATCTTTTTATTTGTTGTAAAGAACGGTTCGAAAATCTTTGCCATGTTTTCTTCAGGTATTCCTTTTCCGTTATCTGAATATTCAAGGATTAGCTGGTTATCATCCAGGCCGGTCTTTATCTCAATTGTTCCTTTATTATCTTCATCAAAACCATGCGATAGACTGTTCAATACCAAATTTGTGATGATCTGGGAGAAGGCCCCGGGAAAGCTGTCAAGTTCCAGTTGATTATCAATTTTAAGTTCGAAATTGATATCCCTACCCTTAAGTTTTGGATAAAGGCTCCAGATTACATCCTCGATATATACCTTGAGTTTAAATTTTCTTTGTCGCTCGGTGGACTGGTCCACCGATACCTGTTTAAAACTCTGTACCATAGCAGCCGCGCGTTCCATGTTGGTAAGAATCAGTCTGGCCGAATCTTTGGCTGTGGTCAGGTATTCTTTGAAATTGGCACGTGATATTTTATTTTCCTTATATAGGTCTGCCATCTTCCGTGTCTCCTCAGCCAGGCTGGAGGCAGCTGTTACGCTTATCCCCACGGGGGTATTGATCTCATGGGCCACTCCTGCGACCAAGCCGCCGAGGGAAGCCAGTTTTTCTGATTGAATGAGCTTTGCCTGGGTTTGCTGCAGGTTGTCAAGGGTGATCTGCAACTCCTCCTTTTGCTGTTCCAGTTCATCTTTCTGTTCCTGAATCATTGCCGTACGTTCCCTCACCTGGTGTTCAAGCTCCTGTTTGTCTTTTATCAGCCTTATGGTTCGCCACCGTATAATTCCCAGGACAGCAAAAACAAGTAGCAGGATATAGATAATATAGGCCGTAATGGTGCTGTACCAGGGAGGATGAATAAAGATATCCAGAAAGCTGCCTTCCTCATTCCATGTACCGTCACTGTTGGAGCCAATAACCCGGAATGTGTATGTCCCGGGTTTGAGGTCACGGTATTCTGCAAACCGTCGCGTTCCTGCATCCACCCAATCGGCATCCAGCCCTTCCATCATATATTTATACTGATTTTTTTCGCTATTGATAAAGCTGAGAGCCACATATTCAAATGAAAGGAAGTTTTGTTTGTGAGATAATTTAATAGTTTTATTCTTAAGGAGGGAATGATTGTAGCTGTAAAATGGTTTATCATTTACCGTCAGGTTTGTGATGTGGATAGCCGGAACATTTGTGTCTTTTCTGATACTATCCGGATGAAATACAGTTAGGCCGTTGGTTCCACCAAAGAACATCCAGCCATCTTCATTTTTCAAACAGGCTTTTTCATGAAAGAACGGTCCCTGGATTCCATCATGGGTGGAAAAACGCTGGACAAATTGAATGATGTCATGTGATATTCCTTCGGTCAGAACCAATTTACATATCCCGTTCAGTGTGCTCAACCAGAGGTTTCCATGATCATCCTCAAGGATTCCGCAAATGCCCTCGCTGGGCAATCCATTCTCTAACCCGAAAGAAATAAAGGAATCTGCTTCCGGATCATAAAGATTCAACCCGGCAGTGGTTCCGATCCATATCCTGCCCTGCTGGTCCTCATGGATGTTGACAACCTGGTTGGAACTTAAACTTGTAACATCTTCCGGATCATTTTTATATTCCGTACAACTTGTTGTCTTTTGACTATTGAAGATTGAATTCACCTCTGATACTGACATCCTAGAGAGCCCGTAAAAATCACCCAACCACATATTTCCTTTCGAATCTTCACAATAGACATATAAGCCTCCCACCGGGCTTTGATACAAAATATTCTTATAAGTATCATAAATAAATAATCCGCGATCTGTACCTATCCAGATGTTGCTTTTTCTGTCCATGTATAATCCCCAGGCAAGGAAATTACCGAACTGAACACCATCCTTTTGATTCCTTGTAAACTGTTTGAACGTATTCGTTTTGCGATGGTATTGAAATAAACCGCCATAAGCAGCAATCCAGATAGTCTGATGGTTGTCTTCAAGGAAGTCCATGACTACCCGTGGCCCCCCGATCTGAATATCCAGCGGAGGAAAATGCCTGAAGCGTACCGGTCCCGTGATGTCAAAATGATCGCAGGCGTTTAAAATGCCGCCCGATGAACCGGTCCACAACCTTCCCTCCCTGTCAATGAACAGGGAAAAAATTTCAGGATGGCTTAAAGATACTGGATTGAACCTTTCATGCTTAAAGCTAATGAAAGGCTTATTCGGATTCTTTACTATGAAATTGATGCCCTGCCCGTTAATCACCCAGATAGTTCCACCAATACCTTCATGAATATTCACCACCTGGTTCGATCCGCTGAGGCTTTGTGGATTATCCAGATCATAGGTAAATTGGTACAACTTTTCCTGAACAGGATCAAAACACACAGCCCCCCGCCCTGCAGATTCGTGCATCCAGATAAATCCATCCCCATCTTCCATTATCCGGATGAATCCATCCATGTATTTTGAACTAGACGGGGATACAGGGAAGGGCACCCTGTAGGATAAAAAGTCATTGGTTTCCTTTTTGTATTTTGAGAAGCCGTTCCTGCCGCAGATCCACAGGTCACCCGAACGGTCAATGAATAAATTTCCCAGGGTATCATTCATGATGCTGTTTTCATTGCGTGTATCAAACCTGTATTGTTCAAAGATCCCTTTTCCCCTATCGATCAATTTATTAAGGCCACCTCCCCATGTTGCAATCCATAAATATCCATCCTTGTCAATAACCATATTAGAGACTAAATCTGAACTCAGGCTTGCTGGATTTGCCGGGTCATGACGATAATTCCTGAAAATACCCCTTGAAGGATCGTACATATACAACCCGCTATCCGGAACAGGCAGCCAGAGCGTCCCATCCTTCGCTTCAACTGATAATTCATCCAGTATTTCAATTTTCCATTCTTGAGGATACCTGATTCCAGTTGGAGAAAATCTACCAAGCTTATAATCAAGAATATATAGACCTTCGCTTGTGCAGATCCAGTATCTCTGGCCCAGGTCTTCGTAAATCCTGTAATAACTGATATTATAAGTAGCATTTGGCTCCACATCGTATGAAATTATTTTATCTCCCGACCTGTCATAGCAATACAAACTATGATCTCCGCACATCCACAGATCACCCTGCTTATCCTCCATAAAATAATTCACATGTTCAATCGGGAGTGAATTGTTTGCCAAATCTTTATAATGGACAATTCTACTTTGATAACCGTCAAAAACCTCCAGGTTATTCTGTCCCCCGATCCACAAAAATCCATCCCTGTCGATATAACCGGATTTTAAATATGCTGATGAAACGCCATACTCATATCCGACAGAGTAGATTTTAAAGTTGTTCGGATTAACGACTAGGTCAGGCTGTTTTTGGGCAATGAGGGTGGCTGGCAGCAGGAGAGCTGCGAAAATTTGAAAGAATTTCAAATTGATAAAATTTGTATTCATAATTAAGATGTTGCGAGTTTAATTGCCGTTCGCTTTAGTCAACAGTTTGCAGGTTTCAGGTTTCAAGTTGCAAGTTATGAGTTATAAGGTTGTATGTCTCTTCAACTACGTAATTCATATTTCGTTATTCATAATTCAAAGTTTAATTTGATTACGTTACAGGAATCTCAATTTTGAAACTGGTACCTTTATTAATTTCGCTTGAGCATTGGATCGTGCCATCGAGTTTCTGCGTAACCAAATTGTATACTATATGCATCCCAAGGCCTGTTCCCAATTTCTTGTTCGTTGTGAAAAAGGGTTCAAAGATTTTATTCAAGGTATCTTCTGAGATCCCTTTGCCGTTGTCTGAATATTCGAGATTCAGCTTACTGTTCTCCAGGTTAGCTTTAATTTCGATTTTTCCCTCATCTTTTTCATCAAATCCATGCATTAAACTGTTCAATACCAAATTCGTGATGATCTGGGAAAAGGCTCCCGGGAAGCTGTCGATTTCGAGTTTTTCGTCAATATCCAAGTCAATACCAATTTTCCTTTGCTTCAGTTTTGGATACAGGCTGCGGATCACATCTTCGGTATAGGATTTCAGCTTAAACCTCCTTTGCTCCTCGGTAGCCTGATCAGCCGACACCTGCTTGAAGCTCTGGACCATCTCTGCTGTACGCTGCATGTTGGACAATATTAATTTAGCAGATTGGTTGGCTGTGTTCAGGTAATCCTTAAAATCGGCACGCGAAATCTTATCCATTTTATATAGCTCAGCCATCTTACGGGTTTCTTCCTCCAGGCTGGAAGCAGCTGTCAGTCCAATACCCACAGGTGTGTTGATTTCGTGGGCCACACCAGCCACCAATCCTCCCAGGGCAGCCAGTTTCTCTGACTGGATCAGCTGTGCCTGGGTTTCTTTTAGCTGATCAAGTGTAATTTGTAATTCTTCCTTTTGCTGTTCCAATTCTTCTTTTTGTTCTTCTAAAACGGTGTTGGCTTCTTTTAGTTTTGTTGTTCGCTCACTTACCTGTTGCTCAAGCATCTCCTTATCTTTTCTTAATCTCCAGGTTCGCCATCGGATAAATACATAAATGCCAATGGCAAGGATTAAAACGTATAATATGTAGGCCAGGATTGTTTTATACCAGGGAGGATGAATAATAATCCCGATTGACGCTCCTTCTTCGTTCCATACCCCGTCATCATTGGAACCCAGTACCCGAAAAGTGTATTCTCCTGGCTTCAGATCCCTGTATTCTGCGTATCGCCTGGTCCCGGCCTCCACCCAATCTTCATCCAGCCCAACCATAATATATTTATGCTGGTTCTGTTCCGGATTGGAATAATTCAGGGCAACATATTCAAAGGCCAGGAAATTTTGTTTAGGTGACAACTCAATTTTTTCTGTTTCAAACAATCCCGCATCAAGGAATGAATATTCAGGTGAATGAACAGACACATTATTAATTTTAATATCCGTAATATAAACGGGAGGAATAACAGGATTCTCTTTTATACTGTCCGGATGAAAAACCGTAAAACCATGTAATCCGCCAAAATACATCCATCCGTCATCCGTTTTATAACAGGTATTCTCAAAAAAGATATCTCCCTGGAGACCGTCTTCTTTCCTGTATGTCAGAACAGATTGTATAAGATCCGGGCCTATCCCGTCCTTTAATACAACTTTACAGATGCCTTTCCTTGAACTCAGCCAGAGATTGCCATGATCATCCTCCAGGATGCCAAAGATGCAATTATCGGGCAGACCATCAGACTCTGTATATGAATAAAAGCTTTCATTCTCTTCATTAAACACATTTAATCCATTCGTAGTACCAATCCAAAGCCTCCCTGACTGATCGGTATATATATCATTTATATTATTGCCATTCAGAGAATAAGGATCAAACGGATTGTTCTTGAAATTTTTAAATTTGAATTTTAATTTGTCGCGAGGTATTTCTCCGGCAAAGACTAAATCGATGCTATCGGTTAATCCCCGGGAAATTTCCAGCCTGCTCAATCCAAATTGAAAACTTCCAAACCACATATTCCCGATTCGATCCTCGTTTATAACAAGAGCATGATCAAGTGACTCGCTCAGGAAATTTCCAGGTTCATTTCTGATCCATATAAATTGTTCTCTCTCCGGATCAAATATATTAATACCACTCGTGTATGCAGCAATCCAGAAGATATTTCTTTGATCCACATACATCATTCCAATATATGAATCACTTGAACTTGTTGCAGGATTTTGAGAGTAGGGATACAATTTGATTGTTTTGTCTGATTCATTAACCTTTCCAAGTCCTTTATCTATGGTTCCAATCCAAAGTTGTCCCTTATGATCCTGCTGAATGCAATAGGGCCTGATACCTGAATAAAACTGTTCGAAATCACAAGGTATACCGGGCACAAAATTTGATGATTTATATAAGCCATATTCATCAACACCAATCCACAGTGTACCCCTGTCATCATTATATATGAATGTTACCACCATAATCCCTTCTGAATTTAATTCCAGCATACCGGAAGTTATTGTATGAAATGGCTTAAACACAGGATATGATCTGGTAATCCTGTTAATACCTGATATCCATATTGACCCGGACCAGTCTTCGTGAATTTTATTGGACCAGAGATCAGGAACAAATCTGTTTTTATAATCCGGATCGTAATAATATTGGGCTATTTCCCCGGTTGTGGGATTAAACGAGAGTAATCCTCTTAACCAGATCAGGATCCATAAGTTTCCATTTGAATCTTCAGTTATACGGGTTAAATACAGGTTATCAACATACCGGGGCTCTGGAGTAAACTCAGGTGATAACGAATAATTATCAAAATTATCAGTTTCAAAATTGTATTTTGAGAATCCATTCAAACCTCCAATCCAGAAATTACCATTCCTGTCAGAAAATAATTGAAATGTCCAATTACTCACCAGGCTTTTGTCATCCGCTTCATCATGATAGTATTGCTGAAACTTTCCCGTACTGTCAATCATTTTATTTAATCCATGAACAGTGCTTACCCAAAGTGTATGATTTTTGTCTTCATTGATACAGAATATTGAGTCATTTGAAATACTTTCGGAATCATCAGAATCATGACGGAAGGTGAGGAACCGGTCCATTTCCCTATCATATTTTTTAAGTCCCCTGCCCCAGGTCCCGATCCAGATGCTACCAGTCTGATCTTCAAAAAACCGTATCTCGTTCCACCATTGCAAAAGTATATCCGTGGTAATAGCCGATTCATCAGTTATTACACTATCTTTTTTATAGTCTTTAAACAGATTTTCTTTTTTATTATAAGAAAACAATCCCCCTCTGGTTAACAACCAGTATATCCCCCTGGAATCCTCATTGATAGCATACACAACATTGTCTTCAGAATCAGGTTGATCGAGGTTCGGCAAGTGCATTTCAAACGTATTATGCTGCCTGTCATACCTGAATAAACCCTTTGCGCTGCACACCCAGAGGTTACCTGCATTGTCTTCGGTGATTGACCATATCCAATCCATTGATGTGCGGGCACTATCAGAAACAACATCACTCATACGTGTGACTGAATAACCATCATAAAGATCAAGGCCGTACTGGGTACCGATCCAGATAAAACCATACCGGTCTTCATACATACAATTCACAAAGGGAGCGGATAGCCCTATATCGGGATCGATGATTTCAGTTTTGTAGATGACCGGATTAAGGTCAGGTTCGAGTACCTTCTGTGAAAAGATGAATGCCGGGAACAGAAAAAACACTGTTGTTAAAGGTCTGGCAATGGTTTGAAGTTTCATGAGGGAAAAATGTTTTCAGTTTTCAGTTTTCAGTTTTCAGTCCCGAAAAACTGCATTCGCCTAATGTGAATTGCTAGTTTTTCGAGGATCCTCGAATTTCTAAGCATCAGCCTTAGGCTGATTGCAGAAATTCGGGATTTTCAGTTCTCTGTGGGTGGGTGTGTTGGGTTATGAGTTTGATCACACTTCCATGGTATTGAATGTGACCTGTTGGAAACCCTGCCTGCCGGTAGGCAGGCGGCAGCAACTATCCCCGATTAACAATCGGGGTTGACTACTACCATCTTATGTCATTTTCTGCCGATTGGCAATCGGCAGAACTTATATCTTTTTATACTTTCACACTCTCACACTTCCTTAGTCTTAGCCTTGCCCTGTGAAATAATTTTGCTTTGCAAAATTATTTCACAGGGCGTGCCTTAGCCTTCTTTCATCAAAACCTTATCCCCATCACCGTTATATCGTCTATCTGCTCCGTTGTTCCCTGCCAGTTTGTGATTGTTTCGTCCAGTATCTTTTTTTGTTTACCCATTTTTTCAGGGTAAATACGCAACAGTAATTCCTGGAAACGCTTTGTGTTAAATTTTTTACGTTCCTCACCGCCGAATTGATCGAGATAACCATCGGTAAATAAATAAAACACGTCGCCGGGTTGTACATTTATTTCCTGCTTTTTGAAAGGTACCTCGGGATCCAGGTAAGGACCGATGGGCATCTGGTCGGCATCGATCTTTGAAATGGATCCATCACGGATAAAGAATACCGGATTGAATGCTCCTGAAAACTGAAGTTTATGGCCTTTCAGGTCATAAACACACAGTGCCAGATCCAATCCATCTTTTATTTCATCCCGCGATCCCTGGCGGTGAAGTGCAATTTTTACCCTATCTCTCAGAAGATTCAGTATCGCATCTGCATCAGTGATCTGATTCATTCCTGTGATCTGTTCCAGCAACATGATACCCAGAATACTCATAAATGCTCCAGGCACACC
>CAZGOR010000118.1:0-7857 GCA_964527875.1 uncultured Bacteroides sp.
TTTGCGTTCATGGGACAGGGTTAATGAAGCACTTGATAAGGATGAGATCATCAAGGGATATATTAAGTGTCGTACAAAAGGAGGGATGATTGTTGATGTATTTGGTATAGAAGCTTTTCTGCCGGGATCCCAGATTGATGTTAAACCAATCCGCGATTATGATGCGTATGTGGGAAAAACGATGGAATTCAAGGTTGTAAAAATCAATCATGAATACAAGAATGTTGTTGTTTCTCATAAAGCACTGATAGAGGCCGAACTGGAACAGCAGAAGACAGAGATTATGTCAAAACTTGAAAAAGGACAGGTTCTTGAAGGAACTGTCAAGAACATTACCAGTTATGGCGTATTCATTGATCTTGGTGGTGTTGATGGATTAATTCATATTACCGATCTTTCATGGGGTAGAGTGAATCATCCGGAAGAGATCGTAGAGCTTGATCAGAAACTAAATGTGGTGATCCTTGATTTTGATGATGATAAGAAAAGAATTGCCTTGGGATTGAAACAGTTAACCCCACATCCGTGGGGTTCTCTGGATGAAAAACTTAAAGTTGGTGACAAAGTAAAAGGCAAGGTTGTCGTGCTTGCCGATTATGGTGCTTTTGTTGAAATTGCTCCGGGAGTGGAAGGCCTGATTCATGTTTCTGAAATGTCCTGGTCACAACATCTTCGTAGTGCACAGGAATTTCTTAAGGTAGGAGATGAGGTTGATGCAGTGATCCTGACTCTTGATAGGGAAGAAAGAAAGATGTCGCTTGGAATGAAACAACTAAAACCTGATCCATGGGAAAAAATTGAAGAAAAATATATTGTCGGATCTAAACATAAAGCAAAAGTTCGTAACTTTACTAATTTCGGAGTATTTGTTGAACTTGAAGAAGGTGTGGATGGACTGATCCATATTTCTGATCTTTCATGGACCAAAAAGATCAAACATCCGGCTGAGTTCACAGCGATTGGGAATGATATTAATGTGGTAGTGCTGGAGATAGATAAAGAAAACAGGAGATTGAGTCTGGGGCATAAGCAGCTTGAGGAAAATCCATGGGATGTGTTTGAAACTATCTTTGTGGTGGGTTCTGTTCATGAAGGAACGATTCTGGAAATAACTGATAAGGGTGCTACAGTTGCTCTTCCTTATGGTGTTGAAGGATTTGTTACACCCAAACACCTGGTAAAGAAGGATGGTACACCCGCGAAAGTGGATGAAAAACTGGAATTCAGGATCATTGAATTTAATAAAGGAGCAAAAAAGATTGGCTTATCACATACCAGGGTCTACGAGGAACTAAAGAAAAAAAGTGATACAGCCAAACGCAAGAGCCGGGATGCTGAATCCAGAAGAGCACCAAGGAAGATCAAAAGTGGTCCCGAAAAAACTACCCTTGGTGATATTACTGAGCTTGCAGCATTGAAAACTGAAATGGAAAAAGATGATAAGAAGAAAAAGGGAAAAGAAAACTCCGGGAAAAAATAATGATACAACCTAAAATTAAAATCTATCAATATGGAATTCAAGATTGAAAAACTTGAAAACTATACCCTAATTCAGGTTCAGGAGGAAAAACTTGACACTCATATTGCACCAACCCTAAAATCAGAATTAGTACTGGTATCAGGTAATGGTGAGAAAAATATCATTCTTGATCTGAGTAATGTCAGATATTGTGATTCCAGTGGCTTAAGCGCTATCCTTGTGGCTAACCGGCTTTGTAAAAATGCCAATGGAACTTTTGTGTTAACCGGTTTGAATGAAGCTGTTGAAAGGCTGATAACCATTTCTCAACTGGATACAGTATTGAATATAACCAATACGGTTGAGGAAGGTGTCAAACTGATCGATTCAGCAGAGTAGTATTCCAAAGTGTCATTCTCCATTACAATATTAGGCACCAGTTCGGCTTTGCCCACTTCAGAAAGATTTCCAACCGCTCATTTGCTAAATGCAAATGAGCGGTTTTTTTTAATCGATTGTGGAGAAGGAACACAGATCCAACTAAGAAAATTCAGAATCAGGCTCGGGAAAATCAATAATATCTTTATCAGCCATTTGCATGGAGATCATATATTTGGACTCTTTGGACTGATTTCATCCTTTTGCCTGCTTGGCAGGACTTCAAAATTGCATATTTACGGACCCGAAATGTTAGAGGAACTTTTACTGGATCACCTTAAATATTTTCAGAATGATCTGACATTCCAAATTGTGACCCATACATTTCAAAATAAACGATCCGCCTTGATTTATCAGGATAATCATGTTGAAGTACGAACAATACCATTGTTGCACCGTGTCCCTACGTGCGGTTTTCTTTTTAAAGAAAAAAAAGTACCAAAAAACATCAGAAAAGAAATGGTGGAAAAATATAAGATTCCTATTAATGATATCATCAAGATAAAAAATGGATCAGATTTTAAAGCCGCTGATGGAACTATTATTCCGAATGATGAATTAACCCTGCCTGCCTACAAAATACGTTCCTATGCATTTTGCTCTGATACAGCTTATTATGAGAAAATTATTGAATATGTAAAATCAGTTGATATTCTCTACCATGAAACAACATTTGCTCATCAGGACGCTGTGCTTGCAGCAGAAACGACCCATTCAACAACAAAACAGGCTGCTGATATTGCCAGAAAAGCCGGGGTAGGCAAGCTCCTGATCGGTCATTTTTCATCCAGATATAAGAATTATGACTTCTTTGAGCAAGAAGCCCGTGAAGTATTTGAAAATTCAGTAGCTGTAAAAGATGGGGATATTTTTTCAGTTCCCAAAACAAGAGAAGAGAATTAATGAATGAAATAATACATATTCTTGATTTCGGGTCTCAATATACCCAGTTGATCGCCAGAAGAGTGCGTGAATTGAATGTATATTGTGAAATTCATCCCTATCATGATATACCTGAACTGAATGAATCTGTAAAAGGAATTATTCTATCTGGCAGCCCATTTTCAGTCAGGGATGATCAGGCTCCCATGCCGGATCTGTCCAGCATAAAGGGACGTTACCCTTTGCTTGGCATTTGCTACGGTGCTCAGTACCTGGCCCATCAATATGGTGGTGAGGTAACGCCTTCAAAATCCCGGGAATATGGCAGAGCAAAACTTCAGCATATCGACCAGTTAAGCCCCCTTTTTGAAAACGTGCATAGTAATACGCAGGTATGGATGTCTCATGGGGATACAATTGTAAAACTCCCTGAAAATTTCAGGATTGTTAGCAGTACTCAGGATATCAGCGTAGGAGCTTTTTCTGTGATGAATGAAGCAACTTATGGCCTGCAGTTTCATCCGGAAGTTTACCATACAACAGAAGGAAAAGTCATACTGGAAAATTTCCTTGTTAAGATTTGTGGCTGCTCACGATCCTGGACAGCTGATTCATTTATTGAATCAACTGTTATGGAAATAAAAAAAATGATCGGTGATGAGAAAGTCGTTCTGGGTCTGTCGGGAGGAGTAGATTCATCGGTCACTGCCTTACTGCTCCATAAAGCGATTGGGACACAACTTTCCTGTATTTTTGTGGATAATGGCCTGCTTCGCAGAGATGAGTTTTATAATGTCCTGGATACATACCGGAATTTTGGTTTGAATGTGATCGGTATTGAAGCATCGGATAGATTTTTATCTGAGCTGAAAGGTGTGGTTGATCCTGAACAGAAAAGAAAAATTATCGGTAAGATTTTTATTGATGTATTCGAGTCTGAAGCAAAAAAAATTAAAGATGTGAAATGGCTTGCCCAGGGAACTATCTATCCCGATGTGATCGAATCAGTTTCTGTGAAAGGACCCTCTGCAAAGATCAAATCTCATCATAATGTGGGTGGATTACCTGAAATAATGAACCTGAAAGTAATTGAACCTTTGAAAATGTTGTTCAAAGATGAAGTACGAAAAGTTGGTGAAAGTCTGGGACTTGGCAAATCAATTCTGATACGGCATCCATTTCCGGGACCTGGACTTGCAGTTAGAGTAATTGGGGAAATAACCACTGATAAAGTCAGAATGCTTCAGGAAGCTGATCATATATTTATTAATGGACTCATTGAGTCAGGTCTCTATGATGAAGTTTGGCAGGCTGGTGTGATTCTTCTTCCCGTTCAGTCAGTTGGGGTGATGGGTGACGAGCGTACTTATGAATATGTAGTAGCCCTCAGGGCAGTTACTTCAACAGACGGGATGACTGCCGATTGGGCACGACTGCCATATGATTTCCTGAGCAGGGTATCCAATGAAATCATCAATAAAGTAAAAGGCATTAACAGGGTAGTTTTTGATATCAGCTCAAAACCCCCCGCAACAATAGAATGGGAATAAGAATAAACCTTCATCGCAAAATGAGTAACTAATGCTGGTTTTTTCGTAACTTTGAAGCATGTTAGGTATCCCAAATTTGCGTGCTCGGGGACAAAACCAAGTCAACGAGGCTGTCTAAAAAGTCCATTAGTTTTTATTTTTCGCAGATTAACGCAGAGGTAATTAGCTGGAAATTAGCACTCTGCGGAAATCTGCGAATTCCTGCCTGCCGAAGTGCTTCGGCACGCAGGCAGGGATCTGCGAATATCTGCGAGAAGCCTTTAAAGACTTTTTAGACAGACTCCTACAAAACCGAAAACTATATTAATGAAATCATCAAAATTTAAAATCCTGTTCATCATTTTTCTGATAATCCGGCTACCGGCTTTTACGCAGGTTCTGAGTGATGAGTCTCTGAAATTCAGTCAGGTGTTGAACTGGGTAGACAAGTATTATGTTGACAGCGTCAACAAGTCGGAGCTTGTTGAAAATGCGATTATTGAGATGCTCAAGACCCTCGATCCTCATTCCACTTATCTCACCAAAGAAGAGGTTCTTCAAATGAGTATGCCTTTGCAGGGTAATTTCGAAGGGATTGGTATCTCTTTTAATATATTGAATGATACTATATTTGTCATCAATCCCATTCCCGGTGGGCCATCTGAAAAAGTAGGTATCCAGGCAGGAGACCGGATCGTTATGATTGAAGGTAAAAACGTTGCTGGTATAGGGATCAAGACAACGGATGTCTATGATAAATTGCGTGGCGCAAAAGGTACGAAAGTGACAGTATCTGTTAAGCGAAGAGCAATTCCAGGTCTTCTTGATTTTACCATTACGCGTGATAAAATACCAATTTATAGTCTGGATGCATCCTATATGATCAATGACAGGATCGGGTATATTAAGCTCAACCGTTTTTCATTTACCACACTGGATGAATTCCAGAATGCCCTTTCTGCCCTTCAGAAAGAGGGACTTGAAGATCTGATCCTTGATCTGACTAATAACGGTGGTGGTTACCTTGATGTTGCCGTTAAACTGGCAGATCATTTTCTTGAGGATGATCAGCTCATTGTATACACAAATGGTGATAAACAACCCAAACGAACCTATATGGCATCTTCACGCGGTGAATTTGAGAAAGGCCGTTTGGTTGTGATTATAAATGAAGGTTCTGCATCGGCCAGCGAGATTGTTGCCGGGGCAATCCAGGACTGGGACCGTGGCATTATTGTTGGGCGAAGATCATTTGGAAAAGGCCTTGTTCAGAATCCTATGATCCTGATTGATAGTTCAATGGTCAGACTTACAATTGCCAGATATTATACACCTACAGGAAGGTTGATTCAGAAACCATATGACGAGGGATATGAGGAATATTCAAATGATTTATTGAACAGGCTCAATAATGGTGAGCTTACATCTGCCGATAGTATTATCTTTCCTGAAAATCTGAAATACCAGACATTAACAACCAACCGGACTGTATATGGTGGTGGAGGCATTATGCCGGATTATTTCATTCCTTATGATACTTCCTATCAGAGCGATTACTACAGGAAATTGCTGAATCAGGGAATACTTAACTTTTTTGTGCTGAAATATGTCGATGATAACCGGAAACAATTGAATTCAAAATATCCGGAATTCAGCAGATTTAATGAGCAGTTTATTGTTTCTGATGATATGACCGATCAATTAATTGCATATGCTGAAGATGAAGGCTTATCATTCATACCTACTGATTTTGAAAGATCAAAGGAACATATCCGGCTCCTGATTAAGGCATATATGGCTCGTGATCTATGGGATACAAAAGAATTTTATCAGGTTATGAATACTGAAGATGAAAGTGTAAAAAAGGCAATTGAAATTCTTAAGGATAGTGGACAATATCAGGCTGCACTGCATAAAAGTTATTAACCAATCCTGATCCCCCACATTTAATCCAAAATAAACTTTGACAGGTAACTGGCTGGCAGATAACTATATTGAAATCCTGGGAGTTGCTACAAGCCTGATCTGATTCTATTTTTCTGTCCGCCAGATAATTTGGCTTTGTCCAAAAAAAACAATTATCGTGAATGACAGAAGGTTTAGGAAAGAAGTTTGTTGATAATTCATTGAGATAATTAAATAATTTTATTTAATTTAATGACCTGATTGGATGTGAGTAGCGACTTCAATGATCAATGTTTTTAAGAAGGCCTAAGTGTCTAATTTTTTGATACGTAATATTTTTTTTTATATTTGCTGAGCTGAAATTAGAATTTTCAGCTTATTTTAGTGCAAAAAAAAAAGAGCCACACAGATGAGCTTTGATGTTCAAGAGTATTATGATAAACTTGGTGTAGGTGATGTTATTCTGGCTTTCAAAGGAAGTATTACAACGGACTTGATTAATAATGTTTTAGAAGAGGTAGAAGCAAAACTGGAAGATGTTGATGAGGAAGCCAAAATAAGAAAGAAAGTCTATAATGTACTTGTAGAAGCACTCCAGAATCTTTATCACCACGTTGAAGAACTTCCTGATAATCTTAAAAATAAAGAGAACTTTGAATCAAAGTTTGGAATTTTAGTAGTGGCAAGGATTGATGGCTCATATAAGATATCATGCGGGAATTTTATTACATCTGAGAAAATCAAGTTCCTTAAAGATAAAATTGATAAGATTAATTCCTTATCTAAGGATGAATTAAAAGATATGTATAAGTTTATTCTCAATCATCAGAAATTATCGGCCAAAGGTGGTGGTGGTCTTGGACTTGTTGATATAGCCAGAAAGACAGGGAATAAACTTGAATATACTTTTCAGCATTACGCTGATGATTATTATTTCTTTAATCTTGATGTATTAATAACTTGAGTAATTTACTAATCTAATAAGAAGTAAAGTATGGAACCAATTTCAATTGAAGGAACACCAAAAACCCCGACAGTTAAATTTGATGCCGGCAGCGGGATCATTGAGATCAAAGGCAGGTCAATACCTGAAAACTCAATTGAATTCTACAAGCCTTTGGTCGATTGGCTTGAAGAGTATGCAAAAACACCTATGGAAAAAACTACTGTTAATGTTCAACTTGAATACTTCAATACCAGTTCGTCCAAATGTATTCTTGATGTATTTAAAAAACTGGAGGCCATTCATAAAGCTAAGCATGAAGTTGTGATAAACTGGTATTATGAAGAAGATGATGAGGACATGCTTGAAGCGGGTGAAGATTATGAATCAATAATCCGTGTTCCCTTCAAGATGATTGAAATAGTTGAATAACAGCTGTTTTCTTTTATTTTCATAAACGATTATTCTAAAACTTACACATAGCAAAGGAGCTGCGTTTATGCAGCTCCTTTATTTTTTCAGTTTTACTGTTCTCCTTTACCAAATTTAAACTTATCAGTTACCTGTTCGAAGAAATCCAGGAACTTCTTAAGTAACCTGTAATACAGGATTGTATATAATACAATTGTCATAAACCAGATGATGCAGATGTTGACATTAAAAGTTTCGAAATATCTTCCGAATATTTGCTTGCGAGGAGT
>CAZGOR010000118.1:7867-10082 GCA_964527875.1 uncultured Bacteroides sp.
TGATAAATTTGCTTTGGGGATCCAGATATATCGGATCGATTTTTTGAAACAACTGGCCTTTGTATTCAATAATCCTTTCCAACGCATTGGAATTGGTCACAAAATCATTCAGTGTTTCATTATCATGTTCGTGTTTAATTTTGGCATATTCCTCTTTGTCTTCTGGTGTCTGCTGTAATTTGTTCCTGAGCTGATCCTTCTCAGTATTATATTTGTTAAACAGTTTGACATAGTACTGTCGTAAAGTACTCAGATAATCGCGTGTATAGGTAAGTACTGTGGGTGAAATGGATCCTGGTTCCAGCTTATCCAGGTAATCAAATTGAATAAGCTGATTGTTTTGAAGTTCTTTGCCAATTTCATTTTTTAAGACCCTGAGATCTTTTTCAATTTCTTCCTGCTGGTCCTCCTTTCCAAGATTTCTTTCAATAAAGTCCACTTTATTTTGCAGGTTTGTTACCCAGAAATTCTTTTTAAAATCAGCCACACTCATTGCCTTGTCATAGAGGTAGAACTTGCTCTGGTATTCATTGTTCTTGAACTGGTATACTGCAATGGCTTCATAAGCCCAGCGTGCAGTGATAATCGCGCCATACCATGGAATACTTGTGGGTGAGGAGATCTTTGGATTAAGCTTTTCAAAACTGATAAGAACACCACTTAAAATAATTTGTGGAATGACCAGAAACGGGATCAGTATATAAATGGTTACGACGGTTTTAAAACTGTCGGAGATGACCAATCCCATCATATTTGCAGAAACCCAGGCACTGAATAATACAAGCCAGTATTGCCAATACATTCCTTTTATTTCCATGATGGAATTACCGATCAGAACAAAAGTCAGGGCCTGTATGGCAGAAAGGCCCAGTAAAAGAGCAACTTTCGACATCAGGTAACTGGCCCAGCTAAGGTTGAGAAAGGCTTCACGTTTCTTGATTTTTCTGTCTTTAATAATTTCTTCCGCACTGACAGTAAGGCCCATAAAAATGGCAATGATCACAGACATAAAAATATAAACCGGCAGATTGGAATTCCCCTCAAGTGTATAACCATAAATATTTGTTACATTCACGTTGTAATACTTGATGATATAAGCCAGCAGGAATGCCAGTACAGGTGCTTCCAGAAGGTTAATCACAAGATACTGGGTGTTGGAAAGCTTCGCCAGAAAATCGCGTTTCAGAAATATCAGGAATTGTTTGATGCGCCCGGGGATTTTAAAACTGATTTCAGGTATAGAGGGTATCTTGGTAATTTTAGGCTTTTCTTCATCCTGGAATTTGAGATAATAATTGTGCCATTCCTTTGGTGAGATCTTACGTGTCTTGGTCGTTTTTCCATATTCGTCCAGTACATTTGCCTCTACAATGTTGAAAACCTGTTCAGGATTAACATTCCCACAGGCATGACACTCACTCTCATTCCAGTTTGCATGGTGCATCCGTTCTTTGAAATATATGATTGAATCAACCGGTGTGCCGTTATAAATAAGCCAGCCTCCGGTATCAAGGATGAGCATCCTGTCAAACATTTTGAAGATTTCAGAGGATGGCTGGTGAATCACAACAAATACCAGTTTGCCTTTTAATGATAATTCTTTCAGTAAGTCAAGGATATTTTCCGAATCCCTGGAGGATAACCCCGACGTGGGTTCGTCAAGAAAAAGAACGGCAGGTTCTCTGATCAACTCAAGAGCAATGTTTAACCTCTTTCGTTGTCCGCCACTGATCTTTTTATTTAATGGACTACCCACCTGGATGTCCTTGATTTCATATAAACCAAGGCTTTCCAAGGTCCGGTCAACAGCTTCTGCTATTTGTTCTTCAGAATAATTATCGAAACATAATTTGGCATTGTAATAGAGGTTCTGATATACTGTCAGGTCTTCGATCAGAAGGTCATCCTGTGATACATGACCAATGATCCCTTCTATTTTTTCCTTTTTTGTAAATATATTAACTCCATTGATTAATATCTCACCAGCGGATGGAGGGGAAGATCCGTTCAGGACATTCAGTAATGTTGATTTTCCGGCACCGCTTGCTCCCATTATACCTACTAGTCTGCCCGATTCTTCTGTAAAGCTTAAAGTATGTAATCCGTATTTGCCGCTTTTAAATTTATAATTAACATCGTTTACCTCAAAAATGATCCCATCCCCAATCTTATCCATCTAAAACCTGCTCACCACATCGCTGTAATAAATATTTTT